>DATMWV010000177.1:0-12242 GCA_035562195.1 Thermoplasmatota archaeon | reverse complement strand
AATGAATATTCATTTGTATATATAATGTATTGTCTAGGTAATATGAAAAGTGTTTATACTCTGATCGACAACCGAAATATATGTATCATACGTATCCACCAACGAGATATAGGTCACAGAAAAAACTCTATTATCCTTTTTAAAAAGGACTTGTTTATGCTGCAACATATTTGGTTCCATGCCCTGAGAATACACAAGCTCGTATGCATCAAGACCATTGATTACTCTTTGACTATTTGAAATAAGTGAAAAATTTTTAAAAATTTTCTCAGAATAAGACTGTATTAACTGTTCACCGATGTTAGTTAGGGTATCGTTTGATGTGATTGGTGCTTTGATTGCGAGATTGATTTGATACACATTTTGATCTGGACAAAAAAACTTGACAGGATCCGTGGTGTTTTCGTTGATGATCCAATCTGTTGGTGGAATGATGTCAAATCCGTACATCTGGTTAATGTAACGAGTATTATCTTGATTCTCTTGCGTGCACCCACAAAAAACTAAGGCAGTAAACAGAAAGATGAACCCATATATCAGTAGGTAAGTTTTCTTTTGCATTGTAAATCAACCGGTGAAATGATAACGTTTCAGACCTTTGGTAAACAATAAAAAGGAAAGAAAAAGGGGGATGTCTGCTACCCCATGAGATGTCGTAGGATTGGGAACAGCTGTGGGAACATCTCGAAGAGGTGCTGTAGGAATGTCTGGAATGAGAATCGATACTCAAACGGCATCGCAATCTCTAGAGTACCCCAGTCACTCTCATCACCTGCGATATCTTTCGCTTTGACCTTGACGGTGTACGTTCCTTGCTCGCTCCAACTATGGGTCGTTGTCGCTTCTGCCCCGGAATTAAACGGACCGATCCACTCAGTCGTGGTGCTGTCTCCCCAGTCAATGTAGTAATACACATTGTCTCCATCGTTGTCTGTTGTTTGCATCTTGAACAGGTACGATTTCCCTGGTGCTCCTGTCGCTGGGCCTTTTATCGTTGGAGTGTTTGGTGCATCATTGAGTACAATTGTTATCGTAAGAGGTTGTGACCAGTCACTTGTCGCACCGTTTATATCTTTGGCTTTCACTTTGACAGAATAATTTCCAATAGCAGACCAAGAATAAGATGCAGAAATCGTAAGCCCTGATGAATATGGCCCAAGCCATGCACTTGATGTCCCATCGCCCCAATTGAACTGATAGTAGATTTGATCGTTGTTCGGGTCGGTACTGACACTTGAAAACGTATACTGTCTGTCTATTGTTCCATGAGTAGGTCCATTTGGCTTAGATGGTGTAACTGGTGGATCACTTGTGGTAACCGGACCCATGGTTAGATCAGGATTGCCAAAGAGTGATCCCCATTCGAACATTTCCATATAGGTCCCGGCAGTCCACAGGTCATTGACGTACATCTGTCGTAATGACCACTGATGTGCTTGCCCTTGCGTATAATTCCCAGAAGTACAACACGTAGTGAAGAAGTAATCAAGTGACTGACTAGACCCATCCATTGGATCATTCCAGCCAGGTTGCCCATAAGCGATTTTATTGGACCCAAGGAATCCAATAGCACCTTGTTTCAGCATCGCCTGACCGATGTTCAGATAATCGGTATCCGAATTACTACAGGAATCTGCGAAGATAATTGATGGGAATTCATCATTCAAAGAAAGACACGTGGTTTCATCAACAAAAGGCTGCGATGGATAATACTCATATGTCGCTTCAGGTGATCCATGTCCTGCCCAATCGACAAACGCATAACTTCCTGAGGACCAAGCTGATAAAACATTACTATACGTCAGATCGAAATCGCAGGGATACGATGATTGTGCATCCTCATACATCCGAGTCATCGTCCAATCCGTCATCCATTCCTGATCGACTTTAGCTTCCATAAGAACTGCGTTATCAGTATCAGACCAGAAAAACGCACCAAGGAGTAGGATGTTTTTCTTAAATGAATCATCAGTGTTCTGTTCGTAGGCAACAGATTTTTCACAGATGCTTTGAACCGTGTCAGGGTCACTCCAAGGGATACGTCCTACGTTTACTTCAGTCTCAAAATCGATGGGATCGGAATTTTCTCCGTACTGATGATCTCCATCAGTATCCCACGATTGAGAATCAGGAAGAGAAAGCTCAGCATAGTAGTAATCAGTTTCAGGTTCTTGCCAAGTGGTTCGCATTGGTACGTCATCGACATCACCAATGAGACACACATTTAGAATACCCCAATCTCCGGAGGCGTATTTATCCATGAGAAACGCTCTCATTTTTGCGGAAAGATCCCACCCTTCATAATTACTAGCAATCCAATCCGTTGTAACCACATTAACGCTATGTCCTTTCGCGCTTTCCCAGTCTGCAAGTGATGTCACTGATGAAGTCAATGCATCAGTCGTAATGATGACATAATCATATTGTTCCCTGTTCGCTGGTTTTTCTGGGTACCAGTTCTTTGCTTGATCATAGTTGAGGATTATTTCTTTTGCATTTTGTTCAGCACTCGGCAGATTATCGATCATGATATCCTCTGAAGAGAACCCCTTCGGAAACGTGTAGGAGACGATCACCGTGATGTCTGGATGATACAGTACTTTGTCAGAGAGCGGGTAGTAAATAATCGGAGTGATCCTCACGTCAACAAGGTTATATTTACGATATCCACCAGTCCCAATCACTTCCCCGATTGATTGCGGGTACGGATTGTCTTGTCCATACACTGATTTATAATTCTGTTCATATTGTTGCTTATCACGTGCGCTCACAGCGGAATTCTCAGGACCGATCACTCGTGGCAGAGTATTAGGTGCTATCTTGTACTCTCCAGGTAGGATGATGGTGTTGTCAGTTTCAAATATGACATCTTTTACTATTGCCCCTGGTGGTATGGCAATAGAGAATATTTTTGAAGGTAGGTTTGGTTTACCGGGGGTGAGTAGACGACCGAAATTATCGATAGATACTCCTAAACCTTGTTTTTCTTCAACAAACTGATAGGATCCTACCGGTATCGTAACAGTGATTACCCCGGAATCTGTAGTAAAATCTTTTTTATCTTGCAGTAGATTAGTAGCACTAGCGAGCACACCGCTTATCATCAGCATACTTACAAAAATTCCTATTATTTTCTTCATCATAAATTACTACCTCGTCTGATAAATTATAACAGTAATACAGGAGGAAGTAGTATTTAAAGCTTCATATAAATTTTAAATAATTGACAACAAAACGCAATATCAAAAAAAGAAAAATGAGTGGGTATTAACTACCCAATGAGTTGTCGTAGGATGGGGAACATATGCGGGAACATCTCAAAGAGGTGCTGGAGGAACGTCTGGAATGAGAATCGATACTCAAACGGCATGGCAATCTCCATGGTACCCCAGTCGCTTTCATCACCTGCGATATCTTTAGCTTTGACCTTGACGGTGTATGTTCCTTGTTCGCTCCAACGATGGGTCGTGGTAGCTTCTGCCCCGGAATTGAAAGGACCGATCCACTCAGTCGTGGTGCTGTCTCCCCAGTCAATGTAGTAATACACATTGTCTCCATCGTTGTCTGTTGTTTGCATCTTGAACAGGTACGATTCCCCTGGTGCTCCAGTCGCTGGGCCTTTTATCGTTGGAGTGTCCGGTGCTTCATTAAGGGTAATTGTAATCGTGTGGGGTTGTGACCAGTCACTTGTCGCACCGTTACTATCTTTTGCTTTGACTACTACATCATAAGCTCCAATGTCAGACCAGGAGTGAGGCGCAGAAACCGTTGATCCTGAGGTATATGGTCCAAGCCACGTACTTGAACTCCCATCATCCCAGTTGAACATGAAGTAGATTATGTCTCCATCAGGATCTGAGGTGCTGCTAGAAAAGACGTAGTTAACGTTTCGTACACCATGTGTTGGTCCTGAGGGTAACGTGGGTGTGGCTGGTGGATTACTTGTTGATACTGAACCCATGGAAAGATCTGGATTTCCCCAGAGTGCTCCCCATTCGAACATCTCATAATAGTTATAATACCATAAACCGTTTGTATACATCTCTCGTAAAGACCATTGATGAGCTGCACCTTGGGTGTATTCTCCTGAGGTCACGCATGTCGTGAAGAAACAGTCTAGAGATTGACTCGACCCATCATAGGGATCATTCCAGGCACCCATGCCATAGGCGACCTTTGTTGCACCAAGGAAACCAACGCCACCCTGTTTCAGCATCGCCTGACCAATATTCAGATCATCGGTATCCGAGTTGCTACAGGCATCAGCAAAGATAATCGCTGGGTAGTCATCATTTAAAAGAAGACAAGAGCCTTCATCAACGAAAGCTTGAGACGGATACATTTCATAACAAGCATCAGGATTTCCATGACCTGCCCAATCGACGAACCCATATGTTCCAGAGGACCAGACGGACTCGACATTGTTTTTTGACAAATCAAAATCGCAGGGATACGATGATTGAGCATCCTCATACAAACGGGTCTTCGTCCAGTCAGACATCCACGGATAGTTCACTGGGTTAGTCTTATATTCCATCAACACTGCATTATCGGTATCAGACCAGAAAAATGCACCAAGAAGGAGGATGTTTTTCTTAAAGGAATCATCAGTGTTCTGTTCGTAGGCAGCGGATTTTTCACAGATACTCTGAACCGTGTCAGGGTCACTCCATGGGATACGCCCAACGTTGATTTCAGCTTGAAAATCTATAGAATCAGAATCCTCTCCGTATTGATGATTCCCATTATCATCCCATGATTGACTATCCGGAAGAGATAACTCAGCATAATAGTAATCTGTTTCAGGTGCTCCATATCCGACATCCTGAGCAGTCCGTCGCATCGGAACATCATCATATCCACCTATAAGACAGACATTAATGATACCCCAGGCCTCAGATGGATATTTTTCAAGTAAAAAAGCTCTCATTTTTGCGGCAAGGTCATATCCCTCATAATTCGTACTAATCCATGAGGTGGTGACGATGTTAACATTTCGTCCTTTCGCACTTTCCCAGTCTGCAAGGGCTGAGACTGATGAAGTCAGCGAGTCGAGAGTGATGATCACATAGTCATATTGGTCTCTTCCCCCAGGCGCATTCGGGTACCAGTTCTTTGCTTGCTCATAATTGAGGATTATTTCTTTTGCAGTCTGTTCAGCACTTGGAATGTAATCGATCATGATGTCTTTTGAGGAAAATCCCTTTGGGAAGGTATACTGTACGGTTACGGTAATATCTGGATGATAGACTATTTTACCAGACAAAGGATAGTAAATAATAGGTGAAACTCTGACATCTACTAGGTTATATTTTCGATATCCACCGGTCCCCATGACCTCCCCGACTGATTGAGGATAGGGGTTATCTTGTCCGTATACCGATTTAAAGTTCTGATCATACAGTTGCTGATCACGTGCAATCGCAATAGAATTCTCAGGACCGATGACACGTGGTAGAGTGCATGGCTCTATCTTATATTTTCCAGGTATGACATAGCTGTTTTTTGTTTCAAAGGTTACCCCTTGGACTTCTGCGCCTGGTGGAATAGCTATTGAGAATATCTTTGAAGGCAGATTTGGTTTTCCTGGGATGAGTAAACGACCGAAATCATCGATTGATACTCTTAGACCTTGTTTTTCTTCAACAAGCTGATATGATCCTATCGGTATCGTAACAGTGATTGTCCCAGAATCTGTTTTTATAACTTTTTTGTCTTGCAGTAAGTCCGTAGCACTAACCAGTGCACCACTTATCATCAGCATACTTACAAAAATACCTATTATTTTCTTCATCATAAATTGATACCTCGTCCGATAATAATAAAAGTAATACAGGGAGACGTAGTATATAAAACTTCATATAAATTATAAATAAAAGGCAACACAACGTAATTAAAAAAGAAAAATGATTTATCATCATGAGATCATCCACAACACCAAAATAATTGAAAATCAATCAGGATTTAAGTAGAATTTTTCAGAACCGATTTCTTATTTAGGAATCAATGCTTTAAACCCTATTGTTTATTTGCTATATACACAGCAAATCAAATTTAAAACGGAGTGAAAGACTTTTTCTTAAATATGTTTAAATACCGCTGAGGTATAGACAAAAACAATACGGGGGACCTATATGAGGAAGAAGAACAATATCTTTGTGAAAATATTGGTTAGCCTACTGTTTTTTATATTCATGACCACCTCGGCAGCTCAAATTTTACTCGATGCCAACACAGACAACAAGTACTATTCGTTAGGGAATGAGGATAAAGGTGGTTTTTTTTCGACAATGACCTGGGAAGATCTTTTCGATAACGGAACAAAAATAGACACAACCCCACCCGGTTCAGGACAATCAGACAATTATTTAGTTTCAAATGGTCAGGTTTCCATGGTAAACACCTATCCAGCATGGACTGATCCTACATGGACGAAAATGAAACCAATTACGATTACGAATACCGCAGGTCAAACACTCACCAACATTATCGTCTATTTCGTTATCACTCATGAACCTGGGATGCAGTCCGAGTACCAAGATATACGTTTTAAACATCAAAATAATCCTACCACTTGGTTGAATTATTGGATAGAGCGATATAACTCCACAACTGCTCATGTATGGGTAAAAGTACCAACAGTACCCCTGGGAACAAGTTCGATGTATCTCTTCTATGGGAATCCCTCAGCCACTAGTCAAAGTAGTTATCCAAGTGTTTTTAGCTGGTCAGCTTTTTGGACCGATGATGAAAAAACCACCAATCATGCAAATAATGAAGGAACCTGGGACCCTGATGTTGCGTATGGGAACAACGAGTTCCTTGTTGCTTGGGAAGAAGGACAACCATATTGGTTCGGGCACACCTTGGGTTTTAAACAAGAAATTAGAGCATCAATCTATGATACAAATGGAAACAAGTTAGTGAATGACAAACAAGTCTTCAATGATGGAACCACTTATTATAGGAATGAGAATCCATCGATTGACTATGGTGGTGGAAAATATTTTGTCGCCTGGGAACATTATGATCCGGTGATGGGAAACCCAAGTATAACCACCGAGGACATTAAGGCAAGAACCGTCGTGAGAAATGGCGAACAATTACAACTCGGTTCAGTCATTGATGTCTGTAGTGCAACGAATTGCCAAGCAGATGCAAACGTTCAATATGATTCAATAAACAATCGTTTCTGTGTCGCCTGGGAAGACGCCCGAAATGGTCAGACCAACTATAACATCTATGGACGACTCTATGATACGAACGGTAACCCTGTCGGTGGTGAGAAAAGTATTGCCACGGCGACCAATAGTCAATGTGAAGTTTCGATTGCTTTTGATCCGATTCACGAGAAATACATGATCATATGGGAAGAAGGAATCACCCCGGACGACGGTCCTTTCAGTATAAAAGGAGGAATCTTTGATGAAAACCTCACTTTGATTGGAAGTACAATCACAATTGCTACAGGTAGCGAAACTGTTGATTATAACTTCCCAAGTGTCGAGTTTAGTACGCAAACCCAGCGTTTCCTTGTGACCTGGAATAACGATGATATTAGTACCGGTGACTGGTGGGGGAATATCTGGGGTAAGATATTTGATTCATCAGGCAGTGTGGTTGTCAATACATTTCAAATTAAATCAGGAGAATTTACTCGTACTGATATTGTTCAGTATTTTTCTTCTTCATTCTTCGTATCATTTAATAGCAACGAGACGAGTGGTTCTGGACTGATCTGGGCAAAGATACTTTCTTCAAATGGGGACTTAATCGGTAGTGATATTCAATTATCGACGAGTGCTTCAGCACTTGCGGATTGGGCAAATATCGCTGTCGGAAACAATAACGTGTTTGTGAGTTGGGAGGACATTCGAATCACCTATCCTTCTCCTTGGGATGACATGCCGGATGTGTATAGTAATCTATGGTCTTCCTCAATAGCAGGAGCTGGTGTGACCTCTTCAATAGGTACTGAGAAGCAGCTTGTGCTATCCGCTCATATAACCTCTGTCCGAATCACTCCAACAAACTTCCATCACTGGGATATGTTCAACGCAACATATATGGATGGTACTATCACATTTGATATACTCGATGGGATAACCGGAGCACTGCTCCTCCAAAATGTCCTACCTGGTTCGAATCTTTTTACCCAGGGTGTTCTTGCTCCAACCATTCGACTGAAAGCGACATTGACAAGACCAAATCCTTCGACTACACCAAAGTTGGATAAATGGAGCGTGAAATGGCAAACGAATGAACCACCATCGACTCCCAGCAACCCCGTCCCCGCTAATGGTACCACGGATGTACCTGTCACAACCGATCTCAGCTGGACTGGTGGTGATCCCAATGGAGATCCAGTCACCTACGATGTCTATTTTGGAACAATAAACCCACCTGTGAAAATTATGAGCAATCAAACAAGTACCTCATATGATACAGGAACAATGAACTATGGGGCGACGTATTATTGGAAGATAATATCGTGGGATAATCATGGTGCTTCAACCGGTGGTCCTCTCTGGCACTTCACTACCCATAATGACCCACCGAATTCTCCAAATAATCCGAACCCCTCAAATGGCGCAACAGGTGTTCTTATCAACACTGATCTCAGCTGGACTGGTGGAGATCCAAACCCTGGTGATACGGTCATCTACGATGTGTTTTTCGGTACGACAACTCCACCGACGATAAAGGTTTCTGCCAATCAATCCAGCCTCTTCTACGATCCTGGTCCGATGATGTATAACACTCATTATTACTGGAAGATTGTGTCATGGGATAACCATGGTGCTTCAACCTCTGGTGTTATTTGGAGTTTCTTGACAGAAAATAGAGCGCCTTACGAACCGAGTTCACCGTCTCCACCTCAGGGAGCAACCGGTGTCGGTATCACGGTAGATTTGAGTTGGACTGGTGGGGATCCTGATGGTGATCCTGTCACCTATGATGTGTATTTTGGAACAAGTAGCACACCCCCTAAAATAATGGGGAATCAATCTGCGACCACTTATGATTTACCGGTATTGAGTTATGGAACCACCTACTATTGGAAGATTGTGGCATGGGATTCTCATGGTGCATCTACAGGAGGTCCTGTGTGGAACTTCATGACAAACTCCTTGCCATATGAGCCAGAGAGCCCAACTCCCCAGAACCATGCGACTAGTGTTGATATCAATGCTGATCTTGGTTGGACTGGTGGAGATCCTGACCCGGGAGATGCTGTTCTGTATGACGTCTACTTTGGAACGAGTAATCCACCACCAAAGGTTGTAAGTAACCAGTCTGGGACCACCTACAATCCAGGGACGATGAACTATCTAATCACGTATCATTGGAAGATTGTGGCATGGGATTCTCATGGTGCATTAAAAGCAGGTCCTGTGTGGGATTTCACCACCACCTATGTTCCAAATAATCCACCGAATATCCCAAGTAATCCAAACCCACAAAACAATTCAAACAACATCAATATCAATAGTGATCTGAGTTGGACTGGTGGGGATCCCGACCCTGGTGATACCGTCACCTACGATGTCTATTTTGGGACGACTAACCCACCATCACTCATGGCTCTAGGTCATACCATCACAACGTATGATCCTGGGTCTTTAAGTTATTCAACGACGTATTATTGGAAGATAGTATCTTGGGATAACCGCGGTGCATCAACCCAAGGTCCCCTCTGGGTGTTCACCACAATGTCAATACCGAACAATCCACCATACATTCCAAACACACCATCTCCGACAAACCACGCAGTCGGGGTGAACATCAACGCAAATCTCGGTTGGAGCGGAGGTGATCCCGACCCAGGGGACACTGTGCTGTACGATATTTATTTCGGAACCATGAGCCCGCCACCAAAACTCGTTAGCAATCAATCGAGCATCTCCTTTGATCCTGGTACCATGAATTTTGACACAACGTATTATTGGAAGATTGTTTCTTGGGATAACCATGGATCATCTTCATCTGGTCCAATTTGGGACTTTAGCACAGAAAATGAAGTGAATACCCCGCCATATCTTCCCTCGGACCCTCAGCCCGATAATCATGCGACCAATGTTGATGTTACTATGGATCTGAGCTGGAATGGCGGTGACCCTGATCCAGGAGATACCGTCACCTACGATGTATGCTTTGGGACAACTAGTCCGCCACCAAAAGTAGTAAGTAATCAATCAGCGACGACGTATAATCCGGGCATGATGAATTATCAGACCATTTATTATTGGAAGATTATCGCCTGGGATAACCATGATGCATCAACGCAGGGTTCCATCTGGGATTTTACAACGATGGACGAACCGAATAACCCGCCATATCCACCATCAAACCCCTCTCCACTAGATGGAGCAACAAACATAGATACCCTTATCGAACTAAGCTGGACTGGTGGAGATCCTGATGGGGACGATGTGACCTATGATATTTACTTTGGAACGACCTCGACTCCACCAAAAGTAGTCGCAAATCAATCAACCTCATCGTATAATCCTGGTACATTGGAGTATCTGACCACGTATTATTGGAAGATCGTTTCTTGGGATAGTCATGGTCTTTCAACCCCGGGGGATACTTGGTATTTTATTACAAGAACAAAACCAAATAATCCACCATATGTTCCTTCCGATCCCTCACCGACAGATGGTGCGATCGCTGTTCTTGTCGATTCACTACTGAGCTGGACTGGGGGAGACCCGGACGAGGGCGATACGGTCACTTATGATATTTACTTTGGAACAGAATCTGCTCCTCCAAAAATCATCAGCAACCATACGAGTTCGTCGTACCAACCTGCGACGCTTCAAGGAAACACTACGTATTATTGGAACATCATCGCTTGGGATAACCATGATACGTCTGCTTCAGGTCCGATTTGGAGTTTTACGACCGAGATTCTTGGTGATACGACACCACCAACAGTTCAGATAACGAAACCTGAGAAAGCAATTTACATCCGAAATGATAAGGTTCTCCCGTTTATCACAGCACTTGTGTTATTCGCCATCGATGTTCAGGTAACCGCATCAGATAATGAGTCAGGTATTGCTTTTGTGGAATTCTACATAGATGATGATATAAAAACTAATGATACTACTGCGCCATATAGCTGGACATGGAGTGAAAAAAACTTCTTCTCACATACTCTCAAGGTTATCGCCTACGATAACGCCGGGCATCATACCAGCAAGGAGATAACCGTCTGGAAATTCTTCTAAGAACCATGAATTGAGGTAATACTCTCCCGTGTTCATTTAAGAGAATGCTAACACTGTAAAGGTGAAACAATTTATTCTTTCGTTGAGCTTACAAGACATCAACCGATTTTTCTATCCGCTCGATTGTCTTTTGAATGAATTGTTCATCAGTAATCGTGACATGGATAGCATGCTGTGGACAGAGGTCAGCACACCGTCCACACCCTTTACAATCATCCCCGATGATCGCATATTGATTTTGAATATGTATCGCTTGAACGAAGCAATGCTCTGCGCAGATTCCGCATCCTGTACATTTCTCCGTGACTTTGACTTCGACTCCTGGCATTCGTTTTACTTTGGAGCTTATCTTAGGATCAAGGTCAGAAAGAATCTTCCAAAGACAGCAACAGCTGCAACAATTACAGATAGTCAACAGTTTTCCATCGGAGCCTACACCAAGCCAGGTCTCATCGATTTTATCCCGCCCAATTAAATGAATAAGGCCATCAGCACGACATTGTTGTACATATGCCAATGCTTCATCAATGGTTGCTTCTCTGCCAAACTCAGGATTGATGTTTCGTACTGCGTCGCCTAGGAAGAGACATCCGAATTCAATCGGATGGTTTTTACATTGCATCGCCTCACGGCACAAGCAAAACTTCATGATAAAACGATGGTTCGATTTTCTTATAAAATATTCAACCACCTTTGATGGAAGCACTATGTTCTCTGGAGGTTTTATCGATTTTTCCAGTTTGATTTCAACAGATGTCTCTTTAGTCAGCACCGTCAAGTTTGTTTTATCAAAAAGCATTTTATTAATAATCTCCCTCATCAGAGGAACTCGACTCATCTTTGCGACAAGTATTCGATACGGGTACATTTTTTCAAGAAAAAGGACGAATTTCCGTGTTGATATCATACCAGGACTCAATGATAGAATAAACCATAATAAGTTTATCTATCACCTGTAATTTTATTATTTCATCGATGAGGTATGTTTTTAAAGGAGTAATCTGT
>DATMWV010000176.1:0-4666 GCA_035562195.1 Thermoplasmatota archaeon | reverse complement strand
GAATGAAAACGAATACGGCGTTGTCTCAAAAATCGACCTGCTCTCCTATAGATCTTAATACCGAAGAAAAATCCTTCCAGGAGGCGATGAATACTTTTGAGACAAAGCCAACGAATACTTTCAGTGACCCTGTTTATAGGTATATAAAGAAAGACGACCTTATCTGTTTTAATTGACTTGTGTTGCGGGGGACATGCCAGCTAAGGCTGCTGGCATTTCTGCCACTTTTCTTAGAATTTATCCAAGGTTTTTGTCTTGTGTTTTTTCATAAGCTTCTCAGCAGTGTCCCATGAATGTCTCGTATGCGGCGGTAACTCTCCGTACGTATCTACCCATGTTTTTAGAAAAATTTTTGTTATTGGGTCCGCAGGATACCCGCTCCCTAAAGGAAGATTAATCTTTTTCTCAAGTTCCCGGGCTATCTGTCGAACATGCTCATCCCGGGTAGTCTTCGCTAGAATTGATGCTGCCCCAACAACAGGATATGTTTGATCAGCCTTGTGTTTTGAAATCATCGTTGGTTTCCAAGTCAGCCTTGAGAGGATGTCTTTTCCGAATCGTACTTCGTTTACATCAGCAGCATCCACATAACAAATATCTGGTTTGAGTTTTTCGATTACTTTACTAAACACAGAGACTTCAAGTTCGTTTAACGTCATGACTTTCCGCAGGTCATCAATATCAGAAGCCGGGATGATCAATATTTCATATTTTACCACGATGTCTTTTATTTGTTTTGCTAGGGTTTCTCGTTGGTTTGGTGTGAGTTGCTTAGAGTCGCGTGCTCCGATTCGGATGAGTTCTGCATCGTTTTCAACAAGCACGCCGGCAACGACAAGAGCTCCAATAACCGGCCCGCGTCCAGCTTCATCAACACCACAAATCATTGAGCTCTTGTATCAGAAGGAAGTAAAAAGATGTTACGGAAAAAGCTATAGGCAATTTTTTAATACTGGACCTTATTCAGGCCGTTACATGCCGCCGTAGCTTAGCTGGTGGAGCGGCTGATTCGTAATCAGCAGGTCAGGGGTCCAAATCCCTTCGGCGGCTTTCTACCCTTTTTCCCTCCTGTTAAAAGAAACGTCAAAATCGTTTTTCTCCAGATACATCGAAAAAGCGACTCTGGACCCATAAAGTGCTTATTTCTGGTGGTTCTGGAGGAATACCATTGAATTTTTCACGGCTAATTTTTGTGTTCAAATCCCGCCCCTACGCTCAGAACACAGACCCCCATCCGTCAATGTATAGCATTATATAGTGATTGTATTATTTACGGAACTAAAAAAAAGGATGTAATAAAAAATGTATCGAGACAATGATAGAGGCGGTGGCTATGGTGGCGCACCCAGAGAAATGCATAAGGTAACATGTGCAGATTGTGGAAAAGAAACAGAAGTTCCGTTTAAACCAGATGGTTCAAGACCTGTTTACTGCCAGGACTGCTATAAGAAGCATAGACCACCAAGGAGATTTTAAATCTCTCTCTTTTTTTTTTATTATTATTTGATTCACACAAAAAATCTTTATGTCTTTACACCGTGTCATTGCTTGACCGCTGATGATATGTGAAAATCTGCTCGTATCAATCAAAGTACCAAAAAGGACGGCAAAATCACTGTATTTTTAGCTTTGAACTAAAAACAGGAATAAACTTTTAAATATACTACCAGAGTATGAAGTATCAAACAGAGAGGAAAATCATGAAAAAAACATTCATAAAAAATAAGATCATCACTGCTTGTATTCTATTCATCTTGACTCTGCCTATATCCACAATCACAACCGCTGACGAGTTACCCCCACCAATCCAAGCATCAATGAATTTCGAAGAAACACTTTGGAGGAGAAGCTCCGTACGCAACTTTACAAGTGAATCTGTAAGCATCGAAGATCTCTCAACCATACTATGGGCTGCCTATGGTGTACGAGACGATGGCCAACGCACTGTCAAACCAATCAATGGATCATACGCCACGAGCATCTACATCCTTATGGAAGAATCGGTGTATCGCTACCAATCGGAGAACCACTCCTTGACATTCTTCAAAAATGGGGATTACCGATTCATCGCGCAATACGATTCACCTATTGTTCTAGGACTAGCCTGGAACGCCTCCATCAACCCAGATCCAAATAGTTCAGCCCTGGAAATCGGTGCCGTTGGTCAAAATATCCAACTCATGACAAATGCACTCAGCCTCGGCTGCGTCATCTGTGGCGATTTCCCTCCGTCCTACACCCTGCGACGCATCGGCTTACCAGAGAATGAAACCGGGAGAATTGTCATCCCACTCGGACATCTACAGTTTCCCTATAAGTTTAGATACCGTCCCCTCCGTATCTCTTTGTTACCAGAAATCCAGCAATCCACCTTCTCCATCACTGAAGCGTTAAACGCCCGTAACGAAACGAACGTCTGGTCAGGCGAACTAACTCGAAGTGAACTTTCACAGATCCTCTGGTCGACCTACGGATACTCCTCGTATATCGATAGATCTCAATTCGGATTTTCCTACCACATTAGCAGACATCGAACCGTCCCTAGTGCCCATGGGTACTATCCATTGCGGATATTCGGCGTCACATCTCAAAACGTCGTCGAATTCATCCCTAATACTTACGACCCTTTGAATTTCCTCTTCCTTTCTTATTTCCCATTCCCTGTCTTCACATACCTAAAACAAATCACGAAGAAGGATATGCGGGAGAAGGTTGCTAATGCGACAACACAACCAGCCTGCAGCCAAGCTCCTCTGCTCATCGTTATTGTTCTTGATATAGAGAAGACACGTCCAGAAGGAGGAGACGACTTCTCAGGGCCTCAGATGCGTAATCTCTGGTGTTTCGAGGCGGGAGCAGCCGCTCATAACGCTCTGCTGGAAGCAGCTGCATGGGACCTTACGGCAAATACCTATCTACCGACTGATGATGACGCCATTCGATCAACCCTAGGTCTTGAGGGTGAATTCACACCACTTTTTGTTGTGTCAATAGGAAAACCGTAACCTAGTCAAATTCTTGTCTGAAGAAGATAATAATATACAACAGTCCAATTCCGGCTGTTTTTCATAAGGGCTTTGTATCCTTTGGGGTAATCCCTTTAGCAGCTTGACATCCTCTTTTCCTCTTTATTGAGATGATGTAATATAACAAAAAAGAAATCTGAAAAAACAATATTTAAGCAAATACCCTTTCTACAGAGAAAAAACCTCACTTTTGCACAAAAAATTCAAAGACGGTCTTTAAATAATTCTTCCGATACTCTCATAACAGGGTTAGAACCATGAAACATATGATAATATTTTTTGCAATAGGGATTTTACTCCTGAGTGGAGTTGGAGTCAATGCCGTTTCTTCTACAACAACAACTACCAGCTCAACACCGGTGGATACCTACGATATGGTCATTATCGCACCAGAGACGTTTTCATCAAGCATTCAACCATTAATCACTCATAAAAATAACTATGGAATTCGGACTTTTATAAAGACCGTCGAAGAGATTTATTCAGAATATCCGGGGAGGGATTCTGCTGAACAAATAAAATATTTTATCAAAGACGCACTCGATAACAACAATGTGAGCTACGTGTTACTTCTTGGTGATATCCATCAGGTGCCAATAAGAAAAACAGCGTTATCATGGGATTATTTTGGAGATATCGTCGTTCCAGATGTCCTTACCGACCTCTACTATTCAGATATCTATAATGAAAACGGTTCATTTGCTACATGGGATACCAATAACGATGGACAGTTTAGTGAAATACATATGATCATGGATCATCGACCGTATAATGAGTCTTTCGAGATCATCGATGAAGCAGAAGGAAACCCAGATGTCATGATAGGAAGACTCCCTTGTACGAAGATAAACGATGTGAAAAACGTCGTGAAAAAAATCATTACCTATGAGACGACCACGTATGGTTCTGATTGGTTTGATCGTCTGATTCTCATGGGCGGAGACACCTTCCCCCATCTTGCTAATATCAGTGAAGGCGAAGTGGTTACAGAGTATATCTCATCAATTCTATCTGACTTTACCCCGATTAAACTCTGGACATCACAGCGTACCTTTCGCCCAATGAAAATCAATAGGGAACTATCCAGAGGAGCAGGGTTTGTCAGCTATTCGGGACATGGGTTCGAATATGGACTCGCCACCTCACGCTATGACACCGACTCACAAATCCATTATCTGCTTCCATACATACTAGGTATACAAAATAAGGGGAAATATCCGATTATGTATTTTGATGCCTGTCTCACGGGAGCCTTTGATTATCGACTCGGGAACATGAACATTCCCTGTTTTGCCTGGTCCCTGATTAAAAAACATGATAGCGGTGCCATTGCCTGTATCGCAGCAACAAGAGTTGGTTTTGGAGGATTTGCTGGTGACCCTCTGCTTGCTGGAGCAAGCGGTCTGCATAAATATTTCTTTGAAGCCTATACACCAGGAGAAAATCTTGGTTCCATGTTCATTCAGGCACAACAACAATACATTGAGAATGTTGTCAAGAGGATTATCTACGATCCTCTTACAATACAAGAATTCACTTTAATTGGTGACCCCAGTCTCAAAATCGGTGGATATCAATAACTTTTTTTTATTTTTTTATCTTGTACTTATTGGGACTTTTTTTTTCTGTATCCTTTCGGC
>DATMWV010000175.1:0-5491 GCA_035562195.1 Thermoplasmatota archaeon | reverse complement strand
ACCTTAAACACTTGATTGAATGTTTTTCTAAGAATCTATTTGGAAAAATTTACCTTCTTTCCTTTACCTTTTTTGTGAAGATAAAATAGATAATAGAACAAGATGCCGAGAAATCCAAGGATTGCACCAAGTCCAAGAACTTCAAGAGGAAGGCTTATCAACATGAATGCTACTGAACAAAATCCTAAGAAAGGGATTATTGGCATTTTTCCAATGGCAAAGGGAATTTTGAATCCATTCTGAGTTTGCGGAGACTTATAACGAAGATAAATAACAGCTGCATTGACTGCAAGAAATACGATAAAGATCGTAAAATTAGTGAGGTTTGCGATCATAGCAATATCTCCAATAATAAGGAAAAACATCGCAGCGAACATTAAGGCGATAATAGCTATCCACGGTGTTTGTCGAATTTTTAATAATGCAGTGAAACGAACGGGTAAAGCTTTTTCTCGTGCCATCCCATAGACTACGCGCGATCCGCTAAGAAGCATGACCAATGTAGTGTTAAACGTGGAGAAGAGGGCGATAACTGAGAGGATAAGGAAACTTTGTGATCCAAAGACACGTTCTGCTATGAGTGAAAGAGGTGCTTTAGCAGTTGCGAGCTCCTGCCATGGAACGACACTCACCGCTGAGATACCGACCAGGATATAAAAAACCGTGGTTATGATAATAGAATAGATGATCGCCCGTGGTATTGTTTTTTCAGGATTCTTCGTTTCTTCAGCAAGACGAGTGATACTTTCAAATCCGATGTATCCAAAGAAGATCAACACTCCTGCTTGGATGATGCCACTAAATCCTTTAGCAAGGACACTGTAATCTACCGACCCAAAGTCTGGGATGCCTATGAAGATGATGATAACAAGCCCTGCTGCCTCTATGAGCGTGAACATGATGGTCATAAGCGCGCTTTCTTTGACACCTAAAATAAGGATTGCTCCACAAATTGCTAGCAGGACAAAGGCGGTGATGATGACAGGAGTTTGGAAAAGTACAGAGAAATAGTTTGCAAACCCCATTGCAACAGTCGTTGCTCCAATTATACTACCTACGATGATGAACCATCCAATCAGCCATGCGAGTTGTGGACCAAAGGAATGTTTCACATAGATATACTCTGCAGCTGCATGAGGGAAACGTGAAGAGAGTTCTGCATAGCTAAGCCCTGTAAGTGATGCAACGATTGCAGCAAGGATGAACGAGAACCATAACGCATTTCCGCTCAACCCCGCAGCTTCACCAATAAGAACGTACACCCCAGCACCAAGAATGACTCCGACGCTCATTAGCGTCACTTCAATGAGGCCTAATGATCGTTTTAATTGTACCATAGAAAGTACCGTAAATATTTAGGGTGCATATCATCTATCTTTTTGAGTTTTTCCATGGAAAAGACATTCTGTCCCAATGCCATACATATTAGGACTTTTAATCCATACTAATAGAGTCGTTTGCGAGATTGCATTTACAGGGGTCTGTAACAGGAGAAAAAAGTTCCAGACGCCGCTGGATGGATTCTCATCAAAGATTCAAAGCCGCACCATAATTACATGTATTACTCTTTGAAATTTTTTATAATTTTATCGTTTTGATATACTCTTTCAATGCTCTGTTTGATGAATACCAGATCTCTTCGAGTTTGACCGCATCCAGTTTACCTTGTCTGGCTCGTAGACTGAGGTATTCCTGAGAGTAGGGGGAATGTTCTGCGAGTTCCTTTAAAGGAATGAGATGTTCTTCATCGATAAATACCGAAAGATAGAATTGCAATGCTTCATTCATAGCTTTTGCAAGAAACATAGCAAAGGGAGATAGGTTACCATTGTCTCCTTGATGTAAGACATGATAATATGTCTTCCTTTGTTCTTGTTTGAGGACAATTGGAGGATATCCCTCTTGCATGAAAAAAAGATTGGTTACTAATCGCGCAACTCTACCATTCCCATCAAAAAACGGATGGATCCTTAGCAATTCATGGTGGATGATTGCTGCTTTTTTTAATGGATGAATCGAGAGGTCTTGTATTATTTCTATATAGTTATCCATGAACGGGACAATTTTGTTATAACTAGGTGGGGTGATTGATGATCCAGTAATTCTAACATTGCCTGTTCTATATTTTCCAGAATCCTTCGCGAGGCCTTTAGTGACAATATCATGGATTTGTTGAATGATTTCTTGGGAGAAAGATATCTTTTTTTGAACCAATTGGAGCATAAAATCAAAGGCGTCTGCATCATTTCGTGCCTCAATGTGATCTTTGAGTTGTTTGCCTCCAATAGTGATACCCTGCTCCAAAACAAGTTTGGTTTCCTGTAATGTTAAGGTGTTTCCTTCAATCGCATCAGAATGATATGTATGGCGAAGCCTAATATCTTCTAGTAATTTCTTCACAGCAGCTTTAGGGAGTGGTCTAAGCTTGTCCAATCGATGCTTTTTTTCGTCAATCTTTTTGAATAGAGATTCGTCGATGAGAATATCGGTATCGTTGTATTTCATAATATACCGATATGTCTACTCTTCTTTATATCGGTATCGGTTATTTTTTGAATAAGCCGATACTATCCTAATCATTATTTTTAAAAAAAAAGGTTCGGAAGCCGCTGGAGGGAATTGAACCCTCGACCTATTCCTTACCAAGGAATCGCTATACCTCTAAGCCACAGCGGCAGTTCAGATACTGCCCTGAATACCAAAGGGGGTTATTTTACTTTTTTCCTTCAATTCAGAGCAACACAAAGGAAAACCAAAGAGAAAACCAGCAAAACCACCTAGATTCTTCTATGGCTAATCCTGCTGTAAAATCAGGATGGGATTCACAAATGACGAGGGTGTTCGGAACTCAATAATGCTCCATGCTCCATCTTCAGGGATGACATTACCCATAATATTGACATTTTCACCAATTCCATTAAAGATAGCGGTCGTATTCAGCGCAAGCATCACACTATCCCCTCGATTAATCACCGGCGTATTTTGACTACAGGAGCTATCATCATCAATTAAAACAATAACACCATACTGCGAGGAGACCGAAGAAAACGCATCAGCATCAAAAAGATCATCTAACCCAGCCGACCCATCAACCCAATACGCTGATGCATACTCCAAAACATTCTTTTGTTCCGAATTAGAAAGTTCAACAAGCACCGCACTTAAATCGATTTCCGGAGAACCAGCCCGCGGAGTGACAATGATAACAATTTTATCGATCAAACCCGAAGTGTTATGCCCCTGGATCGTTGACACTTTTAATCCGCTTGAGACTTCTTTAATAGTCTGGGTCCCTGTCGAACCTGATTGATTCTCCAGCTGCGAACCTGTAGATAAGATCACATAAGCGACAATCCCGGCAACAAGGACCATTGCGATAAAAATAATCATCGAACCGATGCCTAATGCCGCTTTCTGATTTCTTCTCACTGTCGTATGCAGATACCCCTCTATTCCCTTCAATAACATGTAAACGAAAGGTACTATTTGAGCATTATCAAAGGTTCTGAACTACGAGGGGAAATGACATGAATCCTTTTATTTGACAAATCTGAGTATAAAGCGAACGTTTTTGATATATAAGGGTATTCCGCAGTCGGTGACCTCTATAAAATCCATTGATTTACCGGATGTACAATCAAGACTAGCTTCATCCCATTTCAAACTTACAAGAGTCGGAGTGACTGGTGTAAAAAAACTTGTACACATCCAGCGACCAAATAAAAAAACCATCCTTCCACTCACCGTGACATTAGACCTCTTCGTAGATCTCCCTGCATCTCAGAAAGGCAGCCATATGTCTCGTAATCTTGAGTTAATATCCGAAATTATTGACCAAACCCTGAAAACACCAGTATCTGATTTAGAATCATTCTGCGCAAAAACCGCAGAACTCCTCCTAAAAAAACATGAGTACGCCACGTTCTCAGAGGTAAAAGCAGAAGCAGATTATTTTTTAGATGTCGTGTACCCTTCCGGTCAAAAAGGATCAGAACCCTATAAACTCATAGCAGAAGCACGAGCAAATCGCAACAGTGAATTGAAAAAACTCATCGGCGTCAAAGTCATCGGAATGACTGCCTGTCCATGTGCTATGGAAGTTGTTCGAAAACTTGAAGGCCGTGAGAAATCCTACTCAGCTCCGACCCATAACCAACGAAACATCGGGACATTAATCGTTGAAGTCCCACGAGGAACTGAGATGGTCGATGCAGATGATCTCATCGAGATCGTTGAGAAATCATTTAGCAGCCCAACCTATAGTATCTTAAAACGGAAAGAAGAAGCCGAACTAGTTCTCCAAGCCCATACGAAACCAAAGTTCGTTGAGGACGTGGTGCGTGATATTCTGAGTGCAGTGCTAAAAAGATACAAGGATCTACCTGATGAGGTTTTAGTCATAGCCCGCAGTGAAAGCGAAGAGTCAATCCATAAACACAACGCGTTTGCCGAGCGAATCACCAATCTAGGAGATTTACGAAAAACATAATAAATTCCTTATTAACCACATTTTTTTGGTAAAAAAGCTTAAAAAACAAGGGAGGATTATCGTTCCCTATGTCAAAATATCATATTGCAGTACTCCCGGGAGATGGCGTCGGTAAAGACGTCATGGACGCAGCAAAGATAGTTTTAGATACCATTGATATGAATGCTGAATTTACATATGGGGATATCGGGTGGGAATTTTGGAAAAAAGAAGGAAACCCGCTCCCTGACCGGACCTTGTCGTTATTAAAAGAAACAGACTGCTGTCTTTTTGGTGCGATCACCTCAAAACCTGGTGAAGATGCTAAAAAGGAACTCTCCCCAGAGCTTCAGAACAAAGGAATCACCTATTCCAGTCCGATTGTTCGACTCCGCCAGGAGTTTAACCTTCATACAAACATCAGACCATGTAAGGCGTACTTAGGTAATCCATTGAACTATAGAGACGACATTGACCTCGTGGTATTTCGAGAGAACACAGAGGATCTCTATGCTGGCGTGGAATTTCGGCCATTGCCGAATCTTGTCTTCGATGCGCTGATGACTCATAAGAAAATGAAACGATTCGCACAGGTCCCACTTGATGAAATCGCAGTGTCCTGCAGAATCTTTACAAAGAAAGCTTGTCAAAGCATCGTACGACAGGCGTTTCAGTATGCAAAGGAACACAAACGAAAATCAGTCACGCTTATAGAAAAACCAAATGTGATTCGTGAGACCAGCGGGATGATGATTGAAGAAGGTCGGAAAATCGCAAAGGAATACCCTGAGATAAAATATCAGGAAACCAATGTAGATGCCATGTGTATGTGGTTGGTGAAAAACCCGCAGGATTACGACGTTTTAGTATCATCTAACATGTTTGGGGATATCATCTCTGATCTTGCTGCCCAGCTCGTTGGCGGCCTTGGATATGCCTCCAGCGGCAATATTGGGGATTCATATGCCGTGTTTGAACCAACCCACGGGTCTGCCCCGAAATACGCAGGCATGTATAAGGTCA
>DATMWV010000174.1:0-2431 GCA_035562195.1 Thermoplasmatota archaeon | reverse complement strand
CCCCTATAATGAAATAAAAGTGTCCTTGATTATTTTAAATCCTCGTGAAGGAAGGGAAAAGTATGCAGGGGAAGGGATTTGAACCCCAAAATACATGTAAAATGTAACCATTAATCCTGTTGACATAAAAAGAGTAGATTTATGAGTAATTAATCTATTATTAAGCTGGGAAAAAAACATGAACAAACAACTTGCTGCTGTTGTGACAATATTGCTATTTGTAACGCTTTGTTTTAGTGGTTGTGAACTTCTTGAAGAGAAACCAGATTATATCACCGTTACCTGCAGTGCTGAGATTGATATAAGTTGTTTGGATAAAAATAATAATAACCTTAAGATATTTGCATCTGGTCTTCCAATTAGAGTGGATTTTGTCAAAGCCGGTGGCGAACGTTTTACACTAACATGCACATCCGATACCTTTGGAATCGCAGAAACAGGAACCTGTAGTTTTAAATTATACAAAGAGCAACCCATCGAAGTAACAATGACCGTTCAGGGAGGGTATCTGGATTTTTACCCAAAAGCACCGGTGCAATATCAAACTCTGACATGGGAAGTGGTAGATGCAGCTGCTGATTTTGGAGGTTCATATGCATGGAAACCTTATTTTTTCGTGGAATTATACAATACTACAAGCCTGTAAAAATTTGTTATTTCGGACGAAATAAATAATTAAAACCATATTCCGCTTCTTTATCTTGTAGATTTTCTTTAAAAAAGTGCAGGGGAAGGGATTTGAACCCACGATTACCAGTGCGACAAGGATTGTCAATGATTGAACTCCAGGAGAAAACGGAGAATTGGGAACGCATTCGGGAATCGCTCTAATAGCCATTCAATGAAATGGAAATGTGGTGGTTCATATGGCATTGTAACAGTGAGTGTGCCCCAGTTACTTTCTTGTTCATGGCTATCTCGTGCTTTTGCTTTGATCGTATATATTCCTTTTTTGTTCCAGGTGTGGTTCAGGATCTGTTCTTGTCCTGAGGGAAATGGTCCAATCCATCCTGTATACGTTCCATCGGCCCAGTCAACGTAATAGGAAATGTTTTCGTTTTCAGGGTCAAGAGATTCAATTTTGTAATTATAACTGATACTACGCTTACCTTGTGAAGGACCAGTGATTATTGGAGTGGATGGTGGTTGGTTTTGAACAATGGTTATGGGATGTGGTTCTGACCAGTTGCTTTGCCCTCCAGATCCTTTTAGTTGTGCCTGAATATCGTAGACACCAGCGTCTTCCCATGCATGGGATGCGTACACTATAGAACCTGATGGATACGGACCAAGCCAGTCGGTGATGTTCCCGTCATCCCAATCCCATCGGATATAGAGAGAATCACCAGACGGGTCTATTATCGGATCAGTCCAGAAATCATATTCGATGTTGACGTCTCCATCTGTTGTTCCATGAATGATGGGTGGTGATGGAGGAATATTGAGATGTCCGGTGAGATAGAAGGCCATATCTCCATAAGATAGTTCTGTCCAATAGGGTACTCCCATTATGGGGAGTCCTTGTACAGGGGCATGGAGCTGATCAGGATTATCACCGTTTGTCCACCATCCCCATTGTGGAAAGACAGATGATACTGCCTGTATTGCAATCCAATATTTGGTATCTGCAGTGACATCAAATGGTTCAGATAAAGTGATATTATATTCGAAATTACCATCATAAGTACCGAATGGTATCCCAATCACCTCAGGTATGAAATAGACTGCAAGTGCAGTTGGTGTTGGGTCATCCATTCCGGCACCTGTCGGCATAGTTCCGGTTCCGTCATCAGCGTAGAAAATAATGTTAAAATCAGTAGGATTCGGCCAGGGCGGATCTCCTTCCCAGAACACACCCCACCAATGGACTCCTGTCACTTGCATATCACTGTTTAGCATGAAGTCGTCACCGACTTGGCAGTTTAATGGAAATAAAACGTCTAACTGTGAAGCGAAACCTTGAGAACCACTGCTATACCCATAATTGTTCCAAATTATTTCATCTTTTAATGAAAACTCTCTTTTCTGCGGATTTGAAACACCCACCAGAGAAGTCGATATCATCAGGAAAAGAACCAGTAATGAGATGAGATGTTTCTTCATCGGTTTCCTACCCTTATGGAAATAAAGAATCCTTGCTTATTTAAATCTATGTTAGGATGAAAAAAGTGCAGGGGAAGGGATTTGAACCCCAAAATACATGTAAAATGGTTATAACTAAAGGTATCCTTTCATTAAAAGTTTATATGATAGCCATCCTACGACTAACACTCCAATTATTAATCCCACAAATGCTCCTTCTATTCCAGACCCTCCTGTTAAAAATGAAACGAAAAAAGCGAATGTCATTATTATACCAAGAAGTATTCCAACGGCTAAAAAAGTATACCACCAATTTGAAGGGTCACGTGATTTTCGATACCAATTATAT
>DATMWV010000173.1:0-4324 GCA_035562195.1 Thermoplasmatota archaeon | reverse complement strand
GATTTAGAGAATCATGGTTTTTGGTGTAATTTCACCTTTTACAACGGCACCTAGACCAATGAATGCGTTGTTCCCAATCATAGTTCCCACATTGATAGAAGAATTAATTCCTGTTTGACTATTATCTCCCATCACCATCCCAAGTTTCCGTCGTTTTGAATCGATTTTCTTCCCATTGAGCGTAACAACAATATTTTTTTTATCAAGCCTGAGGTTGGCTACGGTGGTTCCTGCTCCAAGATTACAATTTTGTCCGATGATGGAGTCGCCAACATAATTGAGATGTGGGACGTTGCTATTATCCATGATGATTGAGTTTTTCACTTCGCAGGCGTTTCCCACATGGCAGTGATTTCCTATGGTAGTAAATGGTCTTAGATAGCAATTTGGTCCGATTTTACTATCATTTCCAATCACTACTGGACCTTCAATGTATGAGCCTGCACGAATCACTGTACCTTTTCCAACAATTATAGTTCCATTTATCACTACGTTTTTCTCCACGGTCCCCTGGATCTTTGTTTTCATTTTCTTTAAGAGCTCTTCGTTTGCATCAAGAAGATGCCATGGGTAGACAACGTCTCGCCATTCTTTGAGGGAAATGCCTTCCATTTGTTCTTTATTTACCAGCATATTGATGGAGTCAGTAATCTCGTATTCTCCTCGTGGTGATTTTTCTGTTTTTCTGATATAGTCAAAGATATGTTTGTTGAAATGGTATGTTCCTGCGTTGATGATATTGGAGATGGGATGGTCCATTTTTTCATGGATTTTCAGGACGTTTTTTCCCTTCAGTTCTACGATGCCATACTCTGTTGCGTTATCAATCTTCACTAATCCTATCTTGGTTCCTTTTTTTGCGATTTGTTTGATGTCGTTGATGCCAAATATCGTATCTCCGCAGAGGACGATGAAATCATTGACGAATGGTTCGACTGTTCCGATGGCATGTGCTGTTCCCATGGGTTTTCCTTGGTTGACATAATTTATTTTCACATTCCATGGTTTACCGTCTCCAAAGTATTCTCGTACCATTTCGCTTTTATAGCTGACAATAAAGACAAACTCTTTGAGACCGGCAGCACGAGCATTTAACAGGTTCCATTCTAGGATCGGTTTACCTGCGATGGGCAGCATCACCTTTGGTCTTGTAAAAGTGAGTGGATGCATCCGGTTTCCTTCGCCTGCTGCAAGGATGACACATTTCATGGGTTTTTTCTCCTTATTCAACGGTTACTGATTTTGCCAGGTTACGTGGTTTGTCAATGGGACATTTTCGAAGATGAGCAACGTGGTAGGCGAGTAACTGAAGAACAACCGTGATAGGAATGCAGGGAAGCACATGGGAGCTTACTGGAAAGCGGAGGACAAAATCAGCATGGTTTTCTATATCGGTGTCTTTATCTTCTGCGATTGCGATAACTGGTGATCCTCGTGCTTTGATCTCCCCGATGTTTGCCAGGATTTTTTCATAGGTTTCATCTTGGGTGACGATGGCGACGACTGGGGTGTCCTTTGTGAGAAGTGCGAACGGTCCATGTTTCAGTTCACCTGCTGCGAATCCTTCGGCATGGATATAGGATATTTCTTTGAGTTTTAAAGCTCCTTCGAGGGAGAGGGGATAGTTGATGCCTCTTCCTATGAAGAACACGGATTTGGCATCCTTTAGTTGTTTGGCGATTTCTATGATGTCATTGCTCCGTTCCAGGACGTCTCGGACATGTCGTGGTAATGCCTTTAAATGGAAGAGATTATTATAGAGTTCATCGGATCCTATCTTCTTTTGAAGTAGTGCGATTTTAAGTGAGATAAGGAACAGGACCATGATTTGGGAGGTAAATGTCTTGGTTGCAGCTACACCGATTTCAGGGCCTGATTGCTGCAGGATGTATCCATCTGCGATACGGGTTGCTGTACTGCCGATTACGTTGGTGACGACGAGGGTTTTACTCCCTGACATCTGTGCTTCTCGGAGTGCAGCCAGGGTATCCGCGGTCTCACCAGATTGAGTGATAGCAATAACAAGTGAGTTTTCGTTCCGTGATCCGAAATAGCGATATTCTGAGGCTATCTCTACGAACACGGGAATGTTTGTGAGTTGTTCTATGAGGTATTTTCCAACAAGACCAGCATATAATGAAGTGCCACAGGCTACGATGTGAATGGAATTAATATCGGATCTGAGGAGTTTTTCCACAGGCTCAGGGAACGTGATTGTTTCTTCCATTTCTGAGATTCTGCCTCTAAGGACATGGTGGATAGTGTCAGGTTGATCATAGATTTCCTTGAGCATGAAATGGGGGAATCCTGATTTCTCAGCGTCTGTGAAATCCCAGGTGATGAGTTCTTCTTTCTTTTTGACTGGTTTTTTGTTTTTATCCAGAACATGGATTGAGTCTGCTGTGATTATGCAGAGTTCTCCATCGTTAAGGAACATCACTCTTTTGGTGTATTTTAGAAACGCGGTGATATCTGAGGCAAGGAAGTTTTCACTGTCTCCTACACCGATGACCAGTGGGCTTTCATTTCGTACTCCAATGATTTTTCCTGGCTCGTCTTGGCTGACTGCGACGATCGCGTAGGATCCTTTTATTTTTTTTATCGCAATGATCATTGCTTCTTCGAGGTTTCCTTTGTAGACATCGTCAATGAGATGAGCAATGACTTCTGAGTCTGTCTGTGAGAGGAATCGATGTCCTTTCTTTTTCAGTTCCTCTTTGAGTTTAGTGTGGTTCTCGATGATTCCGTTATGGACGATTGCGATTTTTTTATTACAGCTGAGGTGTGGGTGTGCGTTTTCTTTGGTGACACCTCCATGGGTTGCCCATCGGGTATGGCCAACTCCGGTTGTTCCTTTCAGCTGCGGTATTTTTTTTTCAACGTTTGCGATCTCACCGATTTCCTTGTAACTCTTTAAGGTTTTATCGATGATGGCGACGCCAGCGGAGTCGTATCCTCGGTAGTCGAGTCGTTTCAATGATTCGAGTAAGACGGTTCTAGCTTCTCGAAATCCTACATAGCCGATGATTCCGCACACGTTACATCACTTTTGTTTCACTTGGGATGTTTTTTCGTATCTGTTTCATGGGACTGATTTTGCATTTTCTTCCGATGATTTTTCCTGGGTCGACCACGACGTGGCTTTCGATGATGCAGTCTTCTCCCATCATGGTTCCTATGGGTGTTTCGAGTTTTTTGAACTCGTTGTCGATCTCTATGGTTGCTTTTCCTGATATCGTCGAGAAATTATCTCCTATGATGCATCCTTTTCCGATGATGGAATGGGAGATATGGGCACTTGATGCGATGTGAACGTCATCCATGATGACGCTGCTTCGTATTTCGCTGAATGGGTGTATGACTGTGTTCTTTCCGATGCTGGTGGAAGGGAAGATGCATGCATGGGGTCCTATTTCGCAGCCGTCGCCGATGACGACTGGTCCGACGATGTAGCAGCCTGCGTAGATTTTTGTGTCTTTTCCTATGGAGACTGGGCCTTTGATGGTGACACCTTTTTCGATGGTGCCGCTGGTGTATTCGCTTGTTGTTTGGATCATTGTTTCATTGACGGTGATGAGATCCCAGGGGTAGACGATGTCCATCCATGATTTTGCTAGAATGGTGTTGATATGTTTTCCTTTCTGGATTAAGGATTGGATGACGGATGAGAGTGCATGGGCTCCTTCTGAGGTGCATCGTTCAATGTCATTGAATACTGCGTGTGGGAGTTTGTAGATGCCAGTTGAGATGTATTTGCCGATGTCTTCTTTTGGTTTTTCTACGAGGCGGCTGATGTTGCGGTTTTCGACAAAGACGACTCCGTATTTGGATGGATGGGGGTGTTCTTTTATGAGGAGTGCGTATTCTGATTGGTCTTTCATGAGTTTTGCGATGCTTCCTGGGTCAATGATGTTGTCTCCGGCTAGGACGATGAAGGAGTCTTTAATGTGTTTCTTTGCTTGGATGAGGGCATGGGCGGTGCCGAGTTGTCTGTCTTGGGTGACGTACGTGATTTTGATGTTTTTGTAGTCTTTGAAGTGTTCCATGATGACTTCTTTTTTGTAGCCGACGACGACGATGATTTCTTCTATGCCGCTTTTTTTGGTTGCATCAAAGACGTATTCGAGCAGTGGTTTGTTGGCGACAGGGAGCATGACTTTAGGCATGGTTTCGGTGAAAGGTCTGAGCCGTTTTCCTTCGCCTGCCGCTAAAATAACTGCTTTTTTTATCATAATTCTCATCAGACTATATGGTTTTGTTCTTTATTTGACTTTTTTCTTTGTTCTGTTTAAGTCCGTTAATAATTATTTAAACTCTTCTATAA
>DATMWV010000172.1:0-6272 GCA_035562195.1 Thermoplasmatota archaeon | reverse complement strand
TCTGAAACCCATACTGAGAAATAATGTTTTTGTTTTGGAAAATTACTCGTAATACCGATAGTTTTTTTCTGTGATGATTAGTTTTTTTGATTCCAGTTCTTGATAGTTACTGATCTCTGCAAATGACTCAAGAGCGATGCTGGTATTCTGTTCATGGGTGATATAAGAGATGCCCGAAAGCGAGAATGCAAGCGATGCATTACTCCCATCATCGGTGAACAGTCGTAGATGAAAGGCACTTTCCACTCCAAAATTCTGATTAATGTCAGTTATGAGAGAATTTGTACAACAGGCGCATTCTATTGGGATCCATCCGCTGAGCGATCCTGGCTGTCCCACAAATACTTCCGTCCATGCATGTGGGGTTGCTGTTATTGATCCATTCATACCATCGGTTATGAGATATCCTCGAATGAATCTTGCAGGGATGTCAACTGCCCGACAAAGTGAGATATAAAGAAATGAGAGATCATCGCAATCCCCTTTTTTATTGGACAAGGTTACCGAAGCTGATCGTACGACTCGTTCATCAGGATGGATTTGATAAGCGATATTTTGCTTCAACCAAGAAAACAAAGATTTTGCCACCAGAAAAGAATTATTTGTCTTTTCATTTGTATATACTGCATCAGCTATGGTCATGATGTCAGGATTAGCGGGATCTATAAACCGTATCGTCTCATTGGCCTGCAATCGTGTATATTGAGAGAAGAGCGCTGGATACCTATCCTTTATCTGACTAATTGTTAAGGCATTCTTTCCATCCAAATCTGCAACTAAATAACTTTCAACTTCAATCTTTGATGTTATTCCTAATTCAAAGGTTTTTGCGTTTTTCCCAGAGATATTCCAATGAATTATGGTGTTATTAAACAGGTTCTTTGTCTGGTAATCAATATTAGATAACATACTATAGCTCGTTGTTCCAATAAGGACTTCTGGTATATCACAAAAATAAGAAAGCTCATATCTTCCTGTCCCTGTGGTGTTCATGCGATACCCATAGGACAGATCATAACTGATTCTTGTCGGAGTTGCTTCATAAGTTACTGGTGGAAATATCATCTCGCAACCAGATAACATAACAACTGGAACAAGGATGCAGAGAACAAAGAAAGATGAAGTGTTCTTTTTCATACGACCTTAGATTTATCTCTTTTAAATAACCCAAGCCCGTGTCTTTGCGGTTGCACATGAGATTTTTTACTATGGGAGAGATGATATTGACATCCGTTTGCCATTGGGCATTGCAGGCAGCTTGGGTTGTCTTTATGGCAGAAGTTACTCCCAAGTTGTGCAAGGGATTCAAGATATTTGTAGACGTTCTCTTTCATTTCCTCAGCTTCAACACTGAGGAATTTAATTGTTTCATCAGGATCATCTGTCGTTACCCAGCCGAGTCGTTTCGCTACCCGGTTCACCTGTATAGCTTTCTCTGTCACATTATTTTGGATATTCCCCTGATTTTGGGGTGTATTGATCGCTTGTCTGGATGGTGGTGGAGGCATCTTTGGCATTTTCACTTTATACTCTGATGGATCAATGTCTTTGAAGACCGTGACTGATTTCCCACCATGATCGGTCTCTCGGGTCCTGATTTCAACGAGAATGGGAATTTGGATGGATGCACCTGAAATCAAAGCGACACCAATAGGGAGTCTTTGAATCTCATCATAGGTCTGACTTGTCAGACCCTCCACAGACTGAATAATTGCTTTCAGGTCATTTGGATTTGTCACTTTTAAGATGATGTTCGTGTTACATTGAGAAATGATGTTCTTATCTATTTTCGCTGGACGTTGACTGACCACACACAGCCCCATGCCGAATTTTCTGCCTTCAGAAGCGACTGTACGAAGCATGCTTGAAGAGACTGCATGACCAATCCCGTGTTCAGGGCAATAATTATGCGCTTCTTCAACGACAAAAAGAAATGGAGGTATCTTTCCGATTTTCCTGTCCTTAAATAATTCTTCTGTTAATCGGGCGACCACCACATCCTGAATGTCCGGTGGTACCCCGCGCATGTTAATGATTGAACATTTTCCTTTCTGAACCAGTTCTTCGGTAGATGTTCCTTTTTCAGAGAACACGCCAATTGAATCTAATGATTCCAATGATGCAATCACATTCCATCGTGCATTGCTTTTCGTTCGTTCCACTGCTTCTATAATATCTCTAATACTATAGACTTGTTTGAACTCCTTGAGTTCTTTGATTGTTTGATATAGGACCGCTATTTGTGGGCCTGATAGCTTTGCTCGTAACAACTCGAGAATCTCTCTTCCTTCAAGATTCATCCCGTTCAATGTCAAATGGGTCGTCCCATCTCCAATCGCAAGGGGCGAATAACCAATGATTTGACTACTGTAATCATTTGCTTTCACACCGAATTTTTCCATGTTTTTCTGGTCTTTTTTATCTTTATTCGGTTTACCTAGTGAAATATATTCTCCATGTGTATCAATTATAACCAATGGGATTTTTTTCTTTAAAAGTTCTTCAATAAGAACCCCACAAGCATAGCTTTTCCCGCCGCCGGTTTTTGCTAAAATACAGATATGTTTTTGGACCAACGAATCTATATTCAGATAGACTGGAAGATCATGTCCTTTCAGAAGACCAAGATATGCCCCGTTTTCTTTTTCAGCTTGTAGCCCAAGAACATGGCGGATGAGATCCTCCCGGGCAAGTGTGATCTGCGCTCCTGCCTCGAACGGGCTTCGTGGTGCCTGTAAATGCCCTTCCTTGTCGCGGTAACCAATGACTTCCGCATAGGCAGATATATCACTTTTTATAGGGGGAACTGGTCCATTCGTTTTTATAGTTATTGCATCCTCAAATTTCAGATCTGAATATCCTTTAATATCCATAACCTGTGCGAGAACGTATCCTTCTTCGTGTGGTGCGGCGACATAATCGAACTTCCGAAGATTACGACCATCTACCGTGAAATTAAATTTTGTTGAACCGACATCTCCATAGATTAGACCGATAAAGTCATTTTTTTCTTGTTGCATCCATACCACTTTTATAATCTAAGCGCGGAATATTATGCAGGGTTATTATAGTTTTGGTATTTTTGTTTTTAATTCAACTGGTAAATCGGCGCAGAGCTCGAGCGCTTCGATTTCCATGAAGTGAAGATTACCTGGAATGACAATGGTATGTAATGGTGGACCGAAATCCTTCGTTTGTAGATTGTCGATAGTGTTTGCTACAACCATTGGATCGGGTGATCCTGCGCGTGCGACGACACAGGCGATAGTGTCGTTTTCGATAAGGTGTTTCTTGATCTTTTTCTCCATCTTACGAAGTAATTCGAACCCTTCGTTTGCGGTCATGTATTGGTTTTTTTCAGCTTGGATGTCGAGGAGGACGAGTGTATGTAATCCCATTTTTTTGTTATTATGAACCACTGTATAGGGGCTTGTTGGAAAATATTCTTTTTCAGGGAATGCAAGTGTCGTTGTTCTACCGAATTTATAGTTCTGTAGACCAAGAAGTCCAGGAACTGCAGTAGCAATACTACTGCTATGGATAATTTTTGTACATATACCTTTTTTTATTGCACGAAGTCGTAGGTCGATATGTGTCGTTGCTATCAGTGGGTCTCCTCCTGTGAGAAAGGCGACAGAATTCTGTGTTGCAGCGTCAATAATTTTATCCCCTTTTTCAGTTTCTTCCCTTGAGAGTACCTCAATTTTTTTCCCAATAATTTTCTCAAAAGATTTTTTGTTGAAGCTTCCAAGTTTTGTGGTATAAAATTCAGCAAAGACCGTATCGCAGGATTTGAGTTCCTCTAAACCTTTCAATGACACATCTGTTTCATCGAATAAACCAAGACCGATAAAAACAAGGCATCCTTTTGACATTTTTTTCATATTCCTTCATTGCTGAGATGTTCAAAAATGTTATTCTTTTGACTGATATATTTCGAAAACGTTTAAAACACCTAGGTGATTCGTATATGTGGGCGACAACTACCGGCTCTTTTTTTATTTGCTTCTGTTACAGTTGTGTTAGATATCATTTTTCCTGTACATGTTACTCTCGCACGTGCTATCAGTGCACCAGGAGGAAAATAAAGAAAGATTTAAATTCCAGGAGACGTATTCCTGGCAGGAGGTGTATTATGACATACAAACACGAGGGTTGGACCTTATACACAAGAAACGTAAAGCTTAAAGGCGGAAGAAATCAAACGATTTATTTCTTCAGCAAAAGATCACCAAAAAGTGGAACCACCTGTGATCTACCAAACGGATACGCCGTTGGTGTTAACAAAAGAACAGGTCTTCCATACCTGAAGAAGAAGTAATTTCACTTCTTTCTTCATTTTTTTTCTTTTATCAATATGTTCCATTATATCTCATTGCGATACATACCTATTTTATAACCAGTGACTCTTATTCAGGTGAGAATGTCTCGAAAACAATATGGAAAAAAACAGGTGTACAAAAATATCGCACGTAATCGTATTCAGTATCTTTTTTCTCTCGCTGAAGCATGTGGGCTTGAGGGGAAACTTCCTCGCTCTGACCGATATGTTGCGCTTGCTCGGAAGCTTTCTATGAAATATCTTGTCCCGATCCCACATCAATATACTCGAAGGTTTTGTAAGCACTGCTACTGTTATCATATCCCCTCGTTGACCTGTCGAATCCGTATCCATCGGGGAATGATCATCTTTTATTGTACTCGATGTAAGAAATATAGTCGTATACCGTTACATAGGCATTCCTCATCGACTTGTGAATCATGAACCAATATTGAGCCTTTTTAAAGGATAAAATACTTTTTTTTCCCCATCCAATATGCTTAAATAACATATGGTAATTACCGATACCCACTTTCACGAGAAAGGAAGAGAATTCCTATGACAACAGCTTATGATGTTCCTGCAAAAGAATTAATCTCTGCATTAACAAAAAAACTACAAAATGAATCTGCAATAGTCCCACCAGATTGGAGTAAATATGTTCGCACTGGTGTCTCTAAAGAAAACCCGCCAGAGATAAAAGATTGGTGGCATACGAGATGCGCATCAATTCTTCGAAAATTATATGTGAATAAGAATATGGGCGTTGAGCGTATTCGAGCAGAGTACGGTGGGAAACGAAATCGAGGTGTAAAACCGAATAAAGCAGAAGCTGGCAGTGGTGCGATTGTCCGTCATGCCCTTCAACAGTTAGAGGCTGCCGGGTATGTAACAAAGATGAAAGGGAAAGGTCGCTTACTCACCCCTAAAGGAGTAAAGTTTCTGGACAATACCTCGTTTGAAGTTAAAAAATCATTAATTGAAATATACCCTGAATTGAAAAAATATTAAATAGAGAAATCGCAATAGGTTCGTCTTGAGGTTTTAGAACCACTATGGATGATATTGAAGCTATCAGGAAGAAAAAATTGCGTGACCTTCAACAACAGCAGCAGCCGGTGTTCTCACAGGATGAGTTCGAAGACGCACAGCAGAAAGAATTTGAAGATCAGAAAAAAATCATCCTTCGAGCGATCCTGACGGATGATGCTCGGGAACGCCTTGGACGAATTAAAGCAGCCCGTCCAGAGTTAGCCGAAAACTTGGAAAACCAGCTCATCATGCTTGCGCAATCTGGGCGGCTCAAAAATAAAATAAACGATGAGCAGTTACGGGAGTTACTCTCAAAGATACTCCCGAAGAAACGCGATATCACGATTCGTAGAAGAGGTATATAAATGTCAAGTCATAAATCATTAGGAAGAAAATTCCGTTTGAACAGAGCCACGAAGAGCAATCGGCGAGTACCAGCTTGGGTCATGATTCGTACAAACCGACGTTTTACTCGACATCCAAAAACACGCAACTGGAGAAGAAATAAACTTAAGATAGGTTGATGCGTATGGCTGAGAAAGATACTGGAAAAGAACTAGAAAGAATTTACGTTATACCACTGAGACGAGCAAAAATAGGTCCCACATCTCGAGCGGTTCCTCGTGCTGTCGATGACATTCGTCATTTTCTCATGAAACATATGAAAGTTGAGCAGAAAAACGTCTGGATCGATGGTGCGCTAAACAAGCAGCTCTGGACTCACGGGAAATTCTGGGTCCCAAGTAAAATTCGTGTGCGAGCAGTCAAATTTGAAGATGGTGTCGTCGAGGCAACCTTGCCGGAGATGGGGGAAAAGAAATCACGACGAGAATTCTTAAAAGAAGAAAAAGAAAAGAAGACTCCAATTCTCAGACGAGAGGAAGAAAAAGCAGAAGAAGCTGTGTCTGGAGCTGAAGGA
>DATMWV010000171.1:0-2388 GCA_035562195.1 Thermoplasmatota archaeon | reverse complement strand
ATTCATATCTGTCTGTTCCCTTCCCGCCGGAATTTGTGACAAAGCTTTTGTGGTCGACTCGCTATACGTGATGCGGTGAAGATATGCCCCAGAATTCACCGATTGAAAAATTGACAACCGCCGTGTTTGGATTCGCACTTGCAGTGGGTGCACTTTCTCTTACTGCAGCAAACCCCGAGACCACAGCTGACGTTGTTGGAGGGCTTGTTCTGTTTAGTCTGAGTTTCTTAATATTGGTTGTCATATGGTGGGGGACCAGCGACATTATGTCCAAAATTGACCATGGCAGACCTGTAACCATCTTCCTGAACATTGTGTTATTGTTTTTTGTCGCCATTGAGCCTTACCTGCTGAATATTCTCAACACCAGCGCTGAACTTTTTCCATTGTCTTCAACTCTTTATGCAATCGACATGGCTTTCTTGATGGGACTGTCAGCTGCGCTCTGCCATATTCTCATCAAGGAGAACAAAGCAACACTCACAGCGCAACAGCTAAGACATTTCACGATAGGTAGAACTAACCAGTTTGTGTGTGCGGGTCTCTTCTTCCTTTCAACAGTACCTCAATTCCTTGAATGGACTCTGGCTGGGATGTCAGTTCGAGTTCTCATATGGTTTGCTACATTGGCCTTCTCTCTTACAATATCAGCCAAAAACAGAAACAAGTAAGACTTTGGCCGCGCTCATGCAAGGGGTAATTGAATTGTGTTCGACTAATGTAGCATATATATGGGCTTTTCGTTTTTTACCCTATAATTTAGACGTCCACATATTCAGATTCCTTCCTCTGCATTTTTTAATGGAGAACATCAAGTTCTCTACCGAAAAAGACCTCAATCTTCCCTAAGTTTTATTAATACCTCTCCTGCTGTTACACCCCGGAGCATGAAAGTGTAATGAGTCTGAAAACAACTGTATTTGAATACGCAAAACTATCAAGTGCTCATTTCATTTTTTTAACTGCAATCATCCCGCTCACCGGTGCTATTGCGATGGGTGAGAAAGATTTATTTCTCCTCACAATACTTTTTCTCATCGGACTTACGGCTCATATCTTTGGTTTTGGGTTGAACCATTATGTCGACATCGAGGTTGATCGTCTGATTTATTCTACGAATAAAAGACCGTTACCCCGGGGTATTATCTCTAAAAAACATGCTATTCTCTATATTCTTCTGGTTTTGTTTCTTGGATGTATTCTGACAGTCTATTTTTATGGCGTACAATTGCTCCTTTTGTATCTTTTCGGAATTCTCCTCGCAAGCATCTATGATCTGTATAGTAAAAAAATTAGTGGTATGGATTTTGTCCTAGCCGCCTCTGTGATGGTCGGTGTGGTGTTTGGTGCAGCAACCGTCTCCTTTCAATTTTCTCCTCTGATGTATATCCTATGCATCTTAGCGTTTCTACAGACCCTCAACCTCAACCTTATCGCCGGGGGGATTAAAGATGCAGACCATGATTATTTGATTGGGTCAAAACATCTCTCAACACGCTTAGGTGTCAGAGTAAAACAAGAGGTTCTCTGCATCCCAGCATCATTTCAATTCATCGCATATCTTTTAGGAGTCCTGTACGCCTTCTGCGTATTCCTACCTATTCTTTTTCAAGTGATCCTGCTGCATATTTCTTTAATTCTCATTCTCATACTGTTTAATATATTATTTTTTATTGTGACTTATAAGATGGTACATCTAAAATTTTTTAATCGACAAGAAGTACGGAAATATGTCGTCCTTCAATATACGATCAATTGGTTAAATATTCCGATTCTTCTTATGAGTGTTGCACCCTTGGCAGGATTCCTCCTGTTGTATCCCATCATTGGTTTAATCGTGTCAAATATGATTCTCTACCGGACGATTGTCAGACCTCAGGTGATGTAACTATCTCTTCAATTCTCACTTATAAAAAGAGATAGAAACCTTCAAATCGACTTCCTCATTTCTTTTCATAATAATAAAAGGTGATGGAATCCAATGAACAAACAAAAAACACCCTTGCTGTTCCGAAAGATGGACCTCAAAGATTACGATTCGGTCATCACATTATGGGAAACAGGAAATATCCCCTATCGACCACAAGGTCGAGATAGCCGAAAAAACATCAAAGAACAACTGCAACAACCGAATTGCTATTTTCTTGTCGCAGAGATTGATAAAAAGATTATCGGAGCGATTGTTGGAACGCATGATGGACGCAAAGGGTGGATCAATCGACTGGTGGTTGCTCCCTCCTATCGCAAGAAAGGAGTCGCGAAACGATTAGTCGAAGAAGTCGAACATCATTTTTCAAGTCTTGGTATCGATATCGTTGCGTGCCTCATAGAAGATTGGAACACCACCTCCATGCAGGTATTTGAACAACTGGGATACACAAAACATAC
>DATMWV010000170.1:0-3232 GCA_035562195.1 Thermoplasmatota archaeon | reverse complement strand
TCGTTGAAGAGTTCCGCAGCGGAGTTCGTATCGATGTGTTTGAACTCCTGGATCCGCTGTTGTATTGTTGGTTGTATGCTGCTCTGTTTGAGGTCGTTGATGGTGGAAAGCAGGTCATTCATACGTTCTCCGCATTGGAATGGGTGTATGGAAAAATATGGTGGAGGATGTAAGACAAACGGGATTTTTTTTGGTTGGTGAGGAGAGGAGGAAAGGATGGGATTAAAAAATTTTTTTCCCGTTCGTTTTTACATCTCCACGCGTGTTAACGTGAGTTGTTTAATACCCTCTTTATTTATCTCCAATATACCCCTATTAACAATTGTTAATACACCTACTCTATTTAAACCTTTCGCATCCATATCAACCAAAGGACAATCCATTACCCACATCTATTTTTACCAACCTTTAAAAAAAATAAAAACATTAATTATAAGTATAAATTAACAATTGTACCCTTTGATGAAACGCGTTCCCTGTGAATATGTGATATGGAATGGACTTCCCCTCATCAGAAAAGAGATTGCAGAAACCTTGATGACCAGCTTCGGATTGAGCCAAAAAGAAGCTGCAGAAAAACTCGGTATCACACCAGCAGCTGTCTGCCAATATGTCTCCCATAAACGAGGAAATAAGACCATAGATGATGAAGAACTCTTAAAAGAAATCAAACTTTCCGCACAACGTATCCTCAACTACACCGACGATACCATGATCAAGGAGACCTGTCGTATTTGCAAGATCTTCATGGCAAAAGGAATCTTTCCTTCCGGATGCGACTCCTGCCCACCTGAGTAATACCTAACCACCGGGGAAGAACATAGTAAAAAGCGAGATGACCAATGGGATACTGACTAAGGAACCGATAAAACTCGCAAGGAGAAACTGATTCACAATCGACTCATTCCCACCAACACGCTTCATAAAAATCGGCAGCGCAGTGACCGGTGGCACAGCACTTTGTAGTATCAGGAGCAATGCAATCTGATACGATGGTCTGATGATCAACAACACCCCTAAAAAAATCAAAGGAAACAAAAGATTTTTTATCAGAACAAATTTCGCAATCTCACCGCTATATATTTTTCCTTTTCGCTGAAAATCAAGTGAAAGACTTCCACCAATCACCAACATCAACAGCGGCACCGTCATCGCCCCAAGCATCGTTAATATGGTAAGAACAATACTTGGGACATACGACTGAACATCAGCAAAACGAATCACCAACGCAAGAATCGTAGAGATGAAAACGATATTAAAGATGCGTCTCCAATTTATTTTTTTCTCGTTTTTCCCAAAGAAAAACGGATAAATATTAAACAAAAACGCAGGGTAAAAGATCATAAACAAAAATAACGAAACAATATAGGGGGACGAAGCACCAAACATCCCCGTAAGAATCGCAAGAGGGAAAAACAATCCGTTATGTAAAAATAGGCTCATGGCAAACTCACGTCTGGTCGTCTTTTTTGACACAAACATAAACAACCCCGTCAAGAGTGCGGCAAGACCGGTAAACACAACCCACCAGAGCGGGAGCACCCACCAGTCTGGTATCTCTTGAGGGGAGAAACTTGATACGATATTCACAAACACAAGACAAGGCAATGCGAGATCTAAGGCAAGGTTCGAAAGAGCGCCTAGCGCGTTTTCTGCGACAACCTTTCGTTGCACGATCAGAAAACCAAACACACCAATGCCCAACAGAAGAAGAACTGATTGGAACGTGATTGCAACAAGATCCATAAGGTGATCATAACATGGAAAACATCGAGGACTTAAAGAGATTACGATAAAGAAAACAGTAAGGATCTGTTCCTAACAAGCTAGGTTTATAAACAAGTACCTTTATCTCATAGCGATCGACGATACAGGGGGGTTATGTGAGTATGAAAACGACATCGATACTTGAGCTGATGACCGCAGATCATACAAAGATCCTAAAACTGCTACATGATGTTGAAAAAAGCATAGGTATCGAACTTGTATCCCTGATGAAGGTTTTTGATACCTTCGAATGGGAACTGGAAAAACATATTTTCACTGAAGAAAAAGCGATTTTTTCCTCATATAACCCAAAGAACATTTCTGAAGGATACAAAATGGTCCCAGAGCTTGTCCAGCAACATAATGTGATTCTTAATCAGGTTCGGGTTATGCGGAAGGAACTGATGTGGAACAGACCGGTGAAGTATCAAGAGTTCAAAGAATTAATCATGGCACATAAAACATTCGAGGAAATCTCATTGTATCCGAAACTGGATCAAGAATTAACTGTCGTGCAAAAAGAAGAAATCATAAACAAAATTCGTGAGATCGTCTCTTAATACCTTTCTTATCTGATGGTAAATGGCTCAAATCGCTCCGCTTTTGCTTTACAGATCGGACAGAGTGGCGGAGGGCTTTCTCTAGCACACAAATACCCACACACGGTACATCTCCATACCGAGATGGCTCCATCTTTTTTTCCTTGTTTCTGCTGATGCGGCGCCTCTGAGACACTCGGTTTTTTTTCTGCTGCGGTGAAAGCTGCATCTATAACATCCTGAGGTCTCCGTTCCGGGATTGGTCCTAACTGAGATGGATCATTTTTTATCTTTTCATTGACAAACAATCCACAATAACACATACCGTATTCGTTCACATCAGCATCTCGATATTCACAAGGGCAGATGATGTCAACATCGTATTTTTTCGTCCCACTGGCGACACGACAGGGACAAGACCCATACCCATATCTGGCAGTATTTTTAGCCAGACCATCGATAAGATCACTGAATAGTTGTTGATCCGGGCATACGTAATACCCATTGTCTTTCGCGTTTCTTTTCGTTGAATCAATAATTGTTTGTCTTCCAGTCATCAACCGAGTTTCTCCTTAATCTCTTTATCTTTGAATCCAAGAATAACATGTTTTCCATCATCGATTACAATAGTCGGATACGTACGATACGGATTATATTTTTTTACTTCTTCGCTTGCCTCAATGTAATCGTTCCCTGTTAACGTATCGACATCAACATATACATATTCAACATCAAGAGCCTTAAGAAGATCTTTTGTTTTTTTACACCATCCACAAGTGCTAAGTGTATAGATTTTCACATGATGTACTTTTTTTTTCCCAGGAACCGTTTCGCGTTTCATTGCATTTATATTCTCTTGGTCTCTAAAAACTTTATGCTTCTCTGAAAAACTAGTTTTAAATACGAAAAACCCATGTGATACATGA
>DATMWV010000169.1:0-4336 GCA_035562195.1 Thermoplasmatota archaeon | reverse complement strand
CTTTGGGAAAGAATATTCGAACCAAGAAGTTATTCATTCAATGGTTATTGTAATCTCGATGATCGGTCTTATTTTTGGAAGCGCTTGTATTATTAGTTTGTATGGTTTTGAACCGGTGGATGCTGTTTTTGATGCCACTTCTGCTTTAGCCAATACTGGTTTAAGTGCTGGGGTTGCAGGGCCTCCTCTTGCTCTTGAGTTAAAATGGTTATTTATCCTACTGATGATACTCGGAAGGGTAGAGATTCTCGCATTGTTCATTATGTTTTCAGGGACGAAAGAACCTAAAAATTCATAATCCTTTTATTCAACCATCTCTGCTGTGATACGTAGGATACTTTTTTTTATAGAATCCGTACATTGATACAACCTCTGAACGTTAAACGGGGGATTGATGGTGACAAAATCATGAAGTATAAATAACCCTACTTTATGTTCCTTGACGATCAATGTCAATTCTTACAGATATTTTTGCATTTATCGGGAGTTTTGCCTTATCAACGATTTCTCAGCTTGGTTATGCCGGTATATTTTTTCTGATGATGCTGGAGAGCATGATTGTCCCTGTGCCATCTGAGTTGGTCATGCCGTTTGCAGGGTTCCTTGTCGCACAAGGTTCTTTTAATGCAGTTCTCGTAATATTTGCCAGTACCCTCGGGAGTATTACTGGTTCCCTTATCTTTTATTACATCGGAAAAACCGGGGGGCATACGCTAGTCCAAAGATATGGAAAATACGTTCTCGTTGATACCGAGGATATTAGAAAAACAGAAGCATGGTTTAAAAAACGAGGGGATCTTACCATATTTCTCGCTCGACTTGTCCCAGTGATTCGCCATCTCATTTCGCTGATTGCAGGTATCGGGAACATGAATGTGAAAAAATTCACGATATACACTATCCTTGGAGCAGCATTATGGAACGGTATCCTAACGTACCTTGGTTTGATTCTTGGTCAACACTGGAATGAGGTCAGTCAGTATCTTGAAGGACTTGACATAATCATTGTTATTCTGCTTATCATAGGATGTTTATATTTCGTCTATCGTCACCTCAAAAAAGCGAAAAAAATCATGGAACAATAATACAGGTTATTGTTTTTTCTTCAGTGTTCGTATGGAACGTACAAACGGGATGTCGAACACGAGATTTCCGGCTAACAGAAGCAGTCCGAGGAGTAACTCTCCATCATATTCGGATAATCCGTTGATAAATCCTTTTGTATACCATTCTAATATGAACACCACAGAAACTATGATGGGGATTAGTAGAAGCAACGGGGCAAACCATAACTCTAAACGTAATAATAACCTCTGAATCGTTGCCATTCGTCGATTGTGAGTATTTTTCATTTTTTTCACGTTCGTCTTCATATTGGCAAAATTATTTTTGGTGGTAGGATATTGGTACCAAAAGCCAAAGCGCCTTGCCAGAAGAGCAAGAGGAGAAGCGCAGGGAGCATCTGGATCATGAAATCATCATCGATTAGTCTGAGTTTCTTTGCTTCACCAATCAAGGCTCCAGCAGCACCAATGACTGAGACAAGTATCAGTATCCACCAGTCCGCTTGGTACCAGGTGATACAGAAAAAGAACAGTGATACGATAAATCCGATTGTATACGCCCTTGTTTTCCCTAAATAATGTCGTGTTTCACCGATGATTGGGTCTGTGAAAGAGGCACACAGGATACAAGGGATAGCAATTTGTTGAGGAAACAGGAGAAATAACAATACGACAGCGATACCAAAATACAGGTAGCTTGCCGGTTGTTTCTTCTCATAGCTTCGCAAACCGAAGAAGCGTTGATGATCAAGAGTACCTCGTAGCCGTCGATATTCGATGACTATCATGCAGAAGACGAGAATGATCGGAACTACTATCTTGATGGCATTCATCCATTCCTCATCTGGTAGAAGATAGTAGAATAAGAACGATGCAGCAAACGTATGGAACACGCGGCGGAACCAATGAGCATCAACCTCGATTGCAGTGAGCTGTTCTAAAAAATCGTCTTGGTATTTCGACATCCTTTGTTTCGTGTTCTTAAAGACGTCTTTTGTCGTCATCTCTGATAAAAGCATTTTGTGTAAGCCATCCTTCTAAGGATACAACAAGGGTTATTGTACGATATCTTGCCGCTCGAGCGTCATCATCCCTTGTCTACTCCCCACAATAACCTCATCAGCAAGACCGATAAACAACCCATTCTCCAGGACGCCAGGGACGTTGTTAATCTCTTTTTCCATTACCTCAGCGTCTGCTATCTTCCCGAAATCACAATCAATGATGTAATTCTGGTTATCCGTGATGAACGCCTCATCCATGATCTTCCGTAATTCTGCAGTACACCCTAATCCTTCCAGTGCCTTCTTTGTGGCTGACCAACCGAACTTTGTGACCTCAACAGGCAGGGAACAGTCGCATCCAAGGCCTTTTACTATCTTTGTTTCATCAACAATGATGATGACTTTTTTCGAATGGTACGCAATGATCTTCTCTCTAGTAAGAGCACCCCCGCCACCCTTAATTAAATTCAGATTCGAATCAACCTCATCAGCACCATCAATCGTGATATCAATCTCAACACGGTCATCAAGCTCTATCAACGGGATTTTTAGTTCTGTGGCTAATCGCTTGGTTTTCAACGAGGTAGGGATCGCTTCAATTTTCAGACCGTTTTTTACCATCTCCCCGATTTTTTTTACTGCGAATTCCACAGTGGAGCCTGTCCCCAGTCCGACAATCATCCCATCTTCAATATATTGTACTGCTTTCTCAGCAGCTTGTTTTTTCATTTCTTCTTGTTCCACGGGTCCACCAACAGGGTAATAGAACAAGGAATACAAAAACTTATACATCTTATGCTATTACGGAACGTGTAACTATGCTAGAAAAATGTGACGAACACGGGTATTACCGTGGTGAACTCTGTCCGGTCTGTAAAACAAAAGGCAAGTTTCTCATGAGTGATCGTGAGCTTGATTCCCTTGGTCGTATCATGGCCGGTGTTCTCCGCCATTTCCCAGAAAAACTAGGGGTGACCATGGATGGTCATGGCTGGGTTGATATCTCCGAGTTTGTCGAAGCTGTCGGTGGGAGCCGGTCAGGGTTCCAATGGCTTCGTGACCATCATATCGAAGCAATAGCACTGACCGATCCAAAAGGAAGATATCAGGTAGACGGAGGGATGATCCGTGCGACCTACGGACATACCATCGATATCCGACTTGATGATTTGCCTCTTGCAGAGATTGATGATTTTTATTACCCGGTGACTGAAGAGGAAATCGACATCATCCTTGAAGGTGGTTTGAATCCTATCGATCGTAAACACGTCCATCTCAGCGGAAGCATGGAAAAAGCAATTGAGGCAGGGAAAGTCCGAACCGAGATTCCTTTGATCTTGCACATCAATGGGAAGAAAGCTATAGACGATGGTGTCAAGATCTATCGCGCAGGAAAGGATGTCTATATCACAGAGCGCATCGATGCACAATATATATCAAAAGCAGAGGTCTCAGATATTTCACCTTCTACTGCAGATCCAACGATAGTGGAAGAAACTGAAGAAATAACGCTAGAACCGACCCAAACTGAGGAAACCGAGGAAAAACCCAAGCCGAAACTGAAAAAGAAGAGTACAAAGAAAACAAAAAAAACCAAAGCAAAAGAGTAACGGTCCTCATTTCTCTTTTAAAATAGCTATGGTGTCTTCCCCTGCTTTTACGGGATTACCGATTTTCACAGGGATTGACTGTATTGTATCTGCAGGCAGATGCACATCGACCCGCGAACCAAGCCTGATGATTCCGATTCGATCCCCTTTCTTCAGGACGTCCCCTTCTTTGATGTACGGGTAGACGCGTCGAGCGATGAGCCCTGCGAGTTGTACTACAGTAACTTCCCCGATCGCTGTGTCGATGGTAATCACCACTCGTTCATTCAGATCTGATTCTTTTTTCCACGCTCTCAGATGATAGCCTGGGAAATGCGTCATTTTTATGATGCGCCCGTCAAGAGGCATCCTGTTGACATGGACGTTGTTAACCTCCATGAACGTCGAGATGAGGATCTGGTTTTTCTCCTGTTTAATGTCCCGTATTTGTCCATCTGCTGGTGCGATGATACCCGGGGCGATGGTTCGCTCTGGGTCTCGGAAGAAAATAAGGAAAAATATAAGGACGCAAAAAACAGGGATAAAACCGGCAAGGAACCATAGAGAAAACCAACTCAGTGCCAAAAACAAAATACTGAGAAGCAGCGGGGGAGCGACCCAGGACCAACAACCTTTTGCGATTCTCATATCCTCTCACCAGCTGATCGTGTATGAATCC
>DATMWV010000168.1:0-3759 GCA_035562195.1 Thermoplasmatota archaeon | reverse complement strand
AAATCGACTCCTATTTTTATATATACACTATAAAAACATTTAAATCCTATGATTCAGATGTTATTTTCAGTTATCTTTGTCGGGGAGTCTGAAAGGATGATTAATACGAAGGTGTTTGCTTGGTTTATTTGTGTCTTGTTTATTGAATCTGGTATTCCGTTGGTTGACTCCGCAACACCAATTTTCATGAATTCGACAGTCTCAGATTTTTCACCGATGAACCCAAATGAAAACTGGACAGAGATACAAAAAATATTACCATCTGATAATGGTGAAGATTTCGGATTCTCCATATCAATTGACAACGATACTGCTCTTGTTGGAGCAGTATTTGGAAATCACAATATGAGCTCGCGCCATCAAGGAGCAGTTTATGTTTTAATCAGAGAGGGTTATACATGGATGATACAGGCAAAACTTTTTGACCCTGATGGTGCACCAGGGGACATGTTTGGATGTGATGTTTCTCTTGATGGAGATACCGCTCTTATAGGAGCATATGATGCTGACGATCGTCGAGGAACAGCTTATGTTTTCACTCGGAGTAATACAACATGGAGCCTACAAGGTCAGTTGTTTGTCCCTGAAAGAGAACCTTGGGATCATTATGGTATATCTGTCGAACTAAAAGGTGATACCGCTTTTATCGGGGCACCTGGTGATAACGAATGGAACGGCTCTGTATATGTATTTACATGGTGTGGGTCCTTCTGGGCTTTACAACAACAACTTACTGCACCTGATAGTGATACATATACCTATTTTGGTAGTTCACTATCTTTAGACGGAGACACAATTCTTATTAGTGCAGAAGAATCAGTATACGTTTTTACTCACACTGGTTCAATTTGGATGTGGCAAGCAAAGATTTCTTCACCAGATAGTAACCCATTGACTCACTTTGGATCCTCTGTTTCTCTTGATAATGATACTGCCCTTATTGGAGCTTATCAGTATGGTCTCCCAGAGGAAATTTCCAACGGATCAGCGTATGTCTATATTCGCATTGGTGACAATTGGTATGAGCAGGCTAACCTCACTGCTTCAGATGGAGCACCGGAGGATACTTTCGGATGCAGGGTATTCCTTGATAGGAATACCGCTTTCATTGGAGCGCTTCATGTCGATTATCAGAAACCAGGATCCGTTTATGTTTTCACCCGCGTTGGGACTCATTGGACTCAACAAGCAAAACTCGTCGCCTCAGACGGAAATAATGGGGATGCATTTGGTTCTGGGATATGTGTTAAAGGTGATGTTGCTCTTATCGGAGGCTTTGGGAATAATGAAATGGGATATGGTTCCGGGGCTGTCTATGAATTTATTAGAGGGAATGAAGGTCTCGATATTGAGATAACTAATGGGTTAGGAGTCCATGCAGTCATCAGAAATAGAGGATTACAGATCTTGAGCGATATTGATTGGCAGATTCATGTTGAAGGAGGTATATTACACCATATCAATATCACAATGAATGGAACAATTGATCTTCAGGCTGGTGATATAAAAACGGTCAAGACCGATATTTTTTTCGGTCTTGGTCCTATCAATATCACTGTAAAAGCGTTTTATAAAACAGAGACAGTTCAAGGAAAATATCTCTTCATCTACTCGATAATCCAATAACAAGTCATTTAGTCACTCCGTTCTTTACTTGTTTATTCGTATCATAACTGCACGTTTCTCCATTCTGTTCCTAAAGATAAAATCTAAAAAAAAATATTCAATATTTTTTGTCGAAGGGGACTATGTTGTCATTTTTTCGGTCTAATTAAAAGAGGGAAAAAAGGGGTCATTGAGGTACGAGTTTCTCCTGTAAGATATAGCGGACCTATGGGGATTCGAACCCCAGTATCCGGCTCCGAAGGCCGGAAGGATATCCAGGCTACCTCATAGGCCCATAACGAAGAATGGAATTGTACATGTACTATAAAACTTAGATTGCTTCCAGATCATCAGAAAGATACTCAAGAGAACCAAAAAGAAAAAAATAAAAAAAAAGGAAAAAAAGCTTTAGAAAGCTTTTTAGATTTTTTTACCGAACAAAGTCGATGGCCCCGATTTTAGGGTTGTTCAAGACCTTTCGTTGGGGGATCGTTGGTGCGGTTGGGTTCGTGCGCCGTTCCGGCTTGGAGCATAACAGATTCGGTGATTGCACACCAGTCATGATTGCCATGACTCTGCATTTTCCCTCAAAGCCAGGATCCACACGGGCCCCAAGGATAACATTGGAGTAACAATCCATATCCTCGGTGAGTGCTTTAGCGACGTCCTGAACATATTTCAGGCTCATGTTCGGACCGCCAGTGATGTGAACCAATGCGCTATGCGCACCATGGTAATCGACGTTGAGCAGTGGATGATTTAACGCCTCTTTTACAATCGTATCTACTCCAGCATCCTCATCAGCTTCGCCCCAGAGCATAACGGAGAGTCCACCGGAATCCATGACCGCTTTCATATCGGCAAAATCTAGATTTATCAATGAGGGTATTGAAATGGTTTCGGAGATGCCCTTCACGGTTTCTGCGACTAATTGATCCATGACTGAAAATGCCTGGTTGATTGGAAGGTTTGGTACAAATTCAAGCAATCGGTTATTGTCAAGAACAACCGTGCTGTCCGCGGTGACTCGCAGTTTGTCAAGACCTTCATCTGCCTTTACTAAACGAGCCCGCTCCACATTAAACGGAGTGGAAACCATACAGGTGACAATTGCCCCGAGTTTCTTTGCAATCTCGGCAACAACAGGGGCTGAACCGGTTCCGGTACCACCACCCATACCCGCGCAGACAAAGACAAGGTCAGCACCCTGCAGCATTTCTTCAAGCTCCCTGCTTGATTCTCGTGCAGCGCGTTCACCTTGCTCTGGGAATCCTCCTGCACCAAGTCCTCTGGTCAGGCTCTTCCCAATGAGTAGTTTTTTATCAGCATCGACAAGATCAAGGGCTATTTTATCTGTGTTGATAGCAATGGTTTCTGCTCCTTTTACCCCTAATTTGTGAAGTCGGGTAATAGTGTTTCCTCCAGCTCCACCACATCCAACAATGACAATCCGAGCATTACCAAAGAGTCCGTCTTCAACCTTCTGCTTGCTTTCCTCACTTACTTTATTTTCTATAGCAGCCTCAACAAAGGACTGCATTTGCATTTTATTTTCGGCCATTTCTTCGTTCCTCCTATTCTGGTAGTTGGGAAGGCCGTCCATGATGGACGGCCTTCACTAAAGGGGTGCATCCCATCCCCTGCTTTTACCTTGATTTTATTTTTTCATGTAAGGTTCTATAGCAGCGGCCGCAGCTTCCAATTCTTGAATTTTCTTGAATTTGTCGGCTTTTGCAAGAATACGTGTTGTGTGATTTTCTATATATTCCTTTACCGCATGCCGTACTACCTCAGATCGTGTTGAAAATTCGCCCAGACGAATCAAAAGGTCGATTTGTCTGAGATCTATTTGAGGCAATCGGATTGTGATGCGGTCGTTTTCCATAGTTCTCCTCACATTCATCGTGTTTGTCATTTTGATGTCATTGTTGCGTCAGACGTACGTATTGCGTGCGTCAAACAAACACCAAACGACATCATTTGTCAGACAAACATAGAACGAAAACGTACTTGTGTTTAAATAATTTTCTATATTTCAGGTTCAATACGGCAGACCAAACAATGCATTTTTTTTATGAAAAAATACTCGTTTTATATCTGGAAATCCGCAAAAAATTTGATACAATGCATAGAGGTATGCAGGTACTAATGCAC
>DATMWV010000167.1:0-2637 GCA_035562195.1 Thermoplasmatota archaeon | reverse complement strand
CAGAACCAAACGCAGGCTCAGACCTTGGGGCGATGAAGACCACAGCGGTGCTCAAAGGCCACCATTACGTGGTCAACGGGGATAAGACCTTTATCACCAGCGGTCCGAAAGCAGGCATCATCATTGTCTTTGCAGTCACTGATAAAAACGCAGGAGCCAAAGGCCTGAGTGCATTCATCGTTGAAAACACGTTCAAAGGATACAAGGTCGGCAGCATCTTTGACAAACTTGGCATCAACGCCTCACAGACCTCAGAGCTCCTCTTTGAGAACATGGAAGTCCCAAAAGAAAACCTCCTAGGAAAAGAAGGAGATGGGTTCAAGATCGCCTTAAGCACCCTTGATGGAGGCAGAATCGGGATAGCCTCGCAAGCAGTCGGCATCGCCCAAGCAGCACTTGATGAAAGCATTATGTATTCAAAACAACGAGAACAGTTCGGTAAACCAATTGCGAAATTCCAGGCGATCCAATGGATGATTGCTGATATCGCCACACGAATAGAGGCAGCACGATTCCTGGTGTACAACGCAGCCTATACAAAGGATAAAGGCGAGCGGTTCTCAAAAGAAGCGGCCATGGCAAAACTCTTCGCCTCCGAGACAGCAATGGACACGGTCATCAAAGCAGTACAGATCCATGGTGGATACGGCTACACAAAGGAATACACTGTCGAACGCTTGTTCAGAGACGCAAAGATCACCGAGATCTACGAAGGCACCTCTGAAGTCCAACGCATGGTGATCTCCGCAAACCTGCTCGCATGATTCTTTGAGTATACATTCTTAATCATATCATCTGAAGGGTGAAAGAAACATGGGGGAGTTTGAGTACGAAAAAATAAATAAAGCGTGGAAATGGGATATCCCGAAAAAATACAACATCGGTGTGGACGTCATCGATAAACACGCTGCTTCGAAGAATAAAAACAAAGTCGCACTCTACTGGGAGAATGCTGCTGGTCAGACCGCCCGGTACACGTTTTGGGATCTGAAGGTCCTGACAGACAAATTCGGTAATGTCCTTAAAAAACTGGGTGTTAAAAAAGGTGACCGGTTTCTCATCCGGCTGCCAAACATCCCTGCGTTTCAGATAGCATTCCTTGGTGGCGTCAAAATTGGTGCGGTGCCTATCCCTTCTAGTGTCATGTTTCGAGAACATGAAGTCGAATATCGAATTAATGATTCTAACGCAATCGCTGTCATCACCACCCCGAAATTCGTCAAAGAAGTCCATGCGATCCAAAAAAACTGCAAAACACTTCAGCATATCATCGTCGTCGGCGACGCACAAGCAGGGGAGCTTTCCTTTGATGCATTGATGAAGGAAGCATCACATCATCTGGAGATTGAACCGACAAAAAGCACTGATATCGCATTTTTCTGTTACACATCAGGCACTACAGGTAATCCAAAAGGCGCGGTGCATCTTCACCGCTGGGTCCCAGGTAACGACCCCAGTGTGCTTTTCTGGCAAAACGCTCAGGAGACCGACCTAGTCGCCCATACTGGTGACCTGAACTGGATCTACCCCTTAGGGAACGGATTCCTCTATACCTGGCGATGGGGGATCTCCACCCTGGTCTACGATGGTAAGTTCGACCCGGTGCACTGGTTCAAACTGCTGGAGAAATACCGGGTGACGAATCTCGCCTCGGTCCCTACCGCGTACCGCATGTTCCTTACCATTAAAGACGCAGAAAAAACTTATGATCTCTCCAGCCTGCGTCATTGCATCTCCGCTGGTGAACCACTCAACCCGGAGGTCATCAAAGAATGGAAACGACGCTTCGGCATCGACGCGTACGACGGCATTGGCATGACCGAGGTCATGGTCTACGTCTCCAACATGAAGGATATGAAGATAAAACTAGGATCCTGCGGTAAACCACAACCCGGACATCTCTGCGCGCTCCTCGATGAGAACGGAACCCCAGTCCCACAAGGAGAGACCGGAGCACTTGCTGTGAAAAAAACAGACCCAGGCTTATTCAGAGAATATTGGAACAAACCAGAGAAAACAAAGGAAAGCTTCAGCGGAGATTGGTTCTTGTCCGGAGACGTCCTCTATCAGGACGAGGAAGGCTACTATTGGTTCAGCGGACGTAACGATGATCTCATCAAAGCAAGCGGATACCGGATCTCACCTTTCGAAGTCGAATCAGCGATCATCTCCCATCCAGACGTCTTAGAATGCGCAGTTGTCGCAAGCCCTGACCCGATGAGAGGCACCATCATCAAAGCCTACGTCATCCTCCGGGACCGCACCAACGCATCTGACCGTATGGTCAAAGAAATCCAAGAGCACACAAAAAAAGTCGCAGCTCCCTATAAATATCCTCGAGAGATCGAGTTTGTCACCGAACTGCCAAAGACACAAAGCGGGAAGATTAAAAGAAAAGATTTACGAGAACTCGAACAACAAAAGAAAGGAGTGTCGAAATGAACATTATCGTCTGTGCAAAACAAGTCGTTGATGTCGCAGAAATAAAAATAGATGCATCGACAAAGAAACCGATCCTTGTTGGTGTGCCTCAGAAGATCAGCGACATGGATAAAAACGCGTTAGAAGAAGCAATCAAGATCAAAGAAAAACATGGGGGAAAAATCACGGTAGTCACCGTAGGTGCCCCTGATGCGA
>DATMWV010000166.1:0-2335 GCA_035562195.1 Thermoplasmatota archaeon | reverse complement strand
ACAGATGCTTCTGTTAATGAATTTTTATCATAACAGAACATTTAAATAATGTTATACGTTAACAATCAACGTAAGGTATTATACCTGAGGAGGAAATTTGAAAATGAGGTCAAAATGTATTGGATTGTTTATCGGTGTAATGATGATTACCACCGCGTTTCCATTGATGATGACAGCACCATCGGTGCAGGCAGATCCTTCAACGGGCTTGATCGGGTATTGGAGTTTTAATGAAGGAAGCGGCTCGATTGCACATGATAGCTCCGGGTATGGTAATGATGGAGCCCTCATAGGTGCAGCGACTTGGATGACGGGGGTCAATGGGTCTGCATTGGAGATCACTGATACTGAGTATGTGGGTGGGATCCCATCGTCCTGTGATGATTCGATCACCACAGAGTTTACGGTTACTGCCTGGGTGAAATGGTACGGGCTTCCCTCTTATAACCACGGGTCGTATTTCTTTGATGGACGAGGCAACCCTTATGCGGGAATCGGTTTTCTGTTGTACATCAGTTTTCAAAGCACGGTGGGGTTCTGGTTAAATGACGTCAACATGGATTCTAATATGATGAGTAAGTCCACCATGCCGATTAATGCTTGGACGTTTGTCGCAGCGGCCTTTAACAGCACGTCAAATCTGGGTGCTATTTACATCAACGGGGTGCTTGATAACACCGAGTCGATCACAAAAGAATTCTTTCAGAGTAGTGATTCCCCGGTGATTGGGACGAACCATTGGGCTCCTGGGGATGGCCAATGGGCCCCTATCAATGGGGTGGAGGATGAAGTCCGTCTCTACAATCGTGCGTTAACAGCACAGGAGATATACACTCTCTATAAACAGGATTTGGATGCAATCGATATCTCCATTGATATCATACCGGGGGAATACCCGAATATGATCAATCCGTTCTCCCCTGGGAAGCTGCCGGTGGCGATCCTGACGACAGCGGTGTTCAATGCCAGTGATGTGAACCCAGATTCCATTAGCTTCTTAGGTGCGGCTCCTCTCGTATGGAAGATGGAGGATCTGGATGCTGATGGTGATATGGATATGCTTCTTCAGTTCTCAATCCCGGACCTGGAATTTGACTTGCTTGTAGATGAAAGCATATACCGCTATGCGGTTCTACATGGAGAGACCACGGATGGGACTTGGATTATGGGAAGAGACACCATCGTACTTTTTGGACAGCTGATTCGGCAGTTATGGCAGGCGTTTCTCCAGAAACTTACTGCTTTTTTCACCATGCTAATGACTGGTTTTAAGACGTAGCACTATCATTTTTTCCTTCTTTTTTTTTCATTGATCCGTACAAAAAAAGAGTTCTAAGGGCTGAATGTTAAGCCCCGGAGCGGCAAAGTATCATTGATCCTGTTCTATGACACCTGCCTCCGCGGAGCATTCTTTCATATTCAACACGTGTTCATAAACATTTGTAGAAAGGTGAATGGAAATCTCCGGCGGGGAAAGGATGTTTTTCCACCCGGTTTAGACGAGGATGAAAAAATTTTTTTCCTCTCCGGAGTAATTCTTTCATAATCCGCAAGGGTTGATAAAGATTCGCTTCATTCAAAGGATATGTTTTTAAAGGAGAACCATATTATAAAATCGTAATTCGGGGGAAAGAACATGAAAAAAATAATGGTTATTGGAATTATCCTGCTGTTTCTTGGTTCCAGCGTTCCTGCTTTAGCGAAAATTCACTCTTCTTTACCTACGACAATACTATCCTCAATTTCGACATCGTCTGAGGATTATGAAGTGTACATTGGAGCAGGAATAAGTCGTATATATGGTGAAGGGAAATTTGGGTGGGGCTGGCATATGTTCGTTGAGAATACTGGTGACACAAACATCACCGGTGCCTTTTATGACAATACAACGACAGTATCTGGAGAAGTCATTGGCAATGGATATACGACATTTTCTATACCACCTGGTGTTGGCGGAGGCCCAGGGAGTGTTTCCCTCTTGGATTTCCATCCGATAACCCTCATTAACCTGACCGTCGTAGTTGAGAACATGACGTATTCAAAGTCCGGGTATGAGATAGGTCCTTTCGTTATTCTAGTTGGTTGATTCGTATGAAGAAGGCCGTGTCAATGCTTTTCCTCGGGAGGAAATTCTTTTTATAGGGGAACATCAATAAATAAACCATATGGAGGAAATAAATGATAAATAATTTATTGAAAAAAGGATTGCTGTCTTTAACGATTATTTTAATCTTTAGCGAAGGTCTAACATCGATTGTTCAAGGAGATGTATTAATTGATGATTACAATCGAAATATTGTTTCGACTTCAACCAATATAACTATCACACAAATAT
>DATMWV010000165.1:0-14151 GCA_035562195.1 Thermoplasmatota archaeon | reverse complement strand
AAATTAAAACGATGCGTGCTACCTGTTTCCATGCGAAATCATCCCCTCCCTCTGTCTCCAACACAACAGGAGAAAAACTTGACAAAAATTGACACAAAAATTTATTATACCGTAAGCCTTTACAACCCTACGAGGAGGCGTGTTTTATTCCTAAAGAAACATTCAACAGAGACATCTTCAGCCATCTACTCAGTAGTGAAGGGCTATTCACCGACAGAGAAGTTATGCGATCATCCTATACACCGGAGATCCTTCCACACCGAGAAAAAGAAATCAACGATTTAGCAAACATTCTAGTCCCCGCTCTCAGGGGAGAATCACCGTCCAATGTATTTATCTATGGAAAGACCGGAACAGGCAAAACCGCAGTCGTCAAATTCGTTGGAAAAGAACTCCTAAAAAAAGGAGAACAGACCGGCAAGAAAGTCAATTTCATCTACATGAACTGCGAGATTGTTGACACACAATACCGTCTTCTGCAGAATATTGCAAACAGGTTCATCAACGAATGGAACGACCATGTCCCCTTCACTGGATGGCCTACCGACGAGGTGTACACAAAGGTGAAAGGGATGATGGACAAAGAAAAAAGTGTCACCGTAATCGTTCTTGATGAAATCGATAAACTCAAAGGCGACGAAGCATTATACAACCTCACCCGTATCAACACTGAACTAGACAACGCCCGTGTGTCTGTCATCGGCATATCGAATGATTTGAAATTCACAGAGTTTCTCGACCCTCGCGTCAAATCAAGCCTCGGGGAAGAAAGCATGATTTTCTATCCATATGACGCAGAGCAACTCCAAGATATTTTACGAGCAAGGATTAAAACAGGCCTCAAACAAGGTGTCATCGAAGAAGATGTCGTCCCCTTATGTGCTGCCCTCTCCGCTCAGGAACATGGGGATGCCCGCCGAGCGTTAGACCTCCTCCGGGTGTCCGCGGAGCTTGCAGAACGAGGAAAAGTCACGAAAATCACCAGGTCTCATGTGCGTCTCGCACAGAATAAAATCGAGCTGGATCGCATTACCGAGGTGGTCCGAACTCTTCCGAATCAATCTAAACTGGTACTCTATTCTATTTTCATCCTCGATAAACAGAACAAAAAAGCAGGGAACACACAAGCATTGACGACCGGTGAGGTCTACGACGTGTACCGGGAGCTATGCAAAAAAACCAGATACAACTGTTTAACACAACGAAGAACCACCGATCTCATCTCCGAACTTGATATGCTTGGCGTAATCACCGCACGCGTGATTTCCAAAGGCCGTCATGGCAGAACAACAGAGATCCAGATGTCCTCCTCATCCTCCTCGAAAGATCTACCCGCGGTTCTTCAGGAAGACGACATGTTCAAGGAACTGGCGAACTACAAGATGAAAAGCCAAGCCCGTCTCACGGTCTAACATGGTTCTTACCATTCTGAACCCATAAGGAGTCACCTATGCATACGGTTCTTCATCCCTCCGCGTCCGATGCACTGCATTTTATAAAGGAACATCATTCCTCCAAACCAGAGAAAACCATGTTGCTCGTGATGGGAGAGTGCATGGTGGACTATCATGGGCGTGCAAAATCGTTACTGGACTGGGGGGAGCGCCTCATCATGATCAAACAAGACGGCACCGTACTGGTCCATCAACCTGTGATGCGCGAACCGGTGAACTGGCAGCCGACCGGGAGTATCACCGAATTTAAAACAAAGGATGACCAGCTAATCCTCAAATGCCGGCATCTCAAACCTCCTGAAAAAATGAAGGTAACTTTCCGACAGCTCAAACTGGTAACCGCGACATCACTAGTGGATCGCGCCAACCTCGTCATCGCAGGCATGGAAATCGATGTGGTCAACCACATCGTAAGTAATCCTTCCATCATCGAAGAAGGCCTGCGAATAGTAAAACGCGAAAAAACAGTGAAAACCGGATCCATTGATCTGTATGGATTCGATAAAGATCATGTGCCTGTGGTCATCGAAGTGAAACGGAGTCTTGCGACGATTAGTTCTGTTCATCAGCTTCGCATGTATGTCACCGATATTAAAAAAGATAGAAAGGAACCAAAGGTCCGTGGTATTCTTTGTGCTCCGCGTGTGCCTGACATGGTGAAAAAACTCCTTGAGGAGCACGATTTGGAATGGCGAGAAGTCAAACGAAAAGTAATTTTACCTGATGATCGACAGAGAACATTAAAAGAATTTTAATACGTTGTTCACCCCTGATGATAGGACAGAAAATCTTTTATAATAACGCTAACTCCCCGGTCACCTGGTCAATGAGGTTGCTCGGTGCAGGACCAATGCCTAGAACCGTCTGGGTTCCCTCAGGAATCTCCGTATGCCCTGCATCAGAAATAATCGTCGTGCAAATACCAAGTTTCTCCGCTTTCTCTTTCAAGGGAAAAAAATCATCAAGGCTTTCGACCTTCACCACGACTTTTTTTGCTCCCTCTCGCTGCCATTTCGAAAACCAATCTGTCTTATTTTTCTTCGTCAGAAGCGTACAGTCAACTGCCGCATGAGACACCTGCGCAGCAAGCTTCCCTGCAGAAAGCTGCAAATCAGAACGAGTCACAAGCACCATTTTATATTCAAAAACGCTTTGATTTTTCTTCTGGGGGCTCATGCTTTTTCATCTCACGGTACGATTCTTTCCGCCATTTCTCACCCAGTTCATAAGCTTTTGTAAAATCAAAGATCCCTTTTACCATCAAGGTTTTCTCCCCAGATTCAACATGCTTCAAAGGCACTCCTAAAAACAAAGACCCTGATTTGATGATTAACACATCATCAGCAACAGAAACACTTTCCCCTATTTTTTTCCCCGAACCATCAACTACAAACTTGCAGGTCATCGAAGGATGAACATTCTCGATAGTTTTTTGCGTTTCAGTATCTTCTTTTTTCTTATTAAAAAAGAATATGTTACCAATATATGTCGACGTCATCAATACAATATTAATTCTCAAAACCATGGGCTCCTGTAATACCGTGTTTATTATAAATCTTTGTTGATATTCTGAACATCAATGGATACATACGATATCGCGGTTGTCGGCGGAGGTCCTATCGGATGCTTTATTGCACAGCAACTTGCATCAAAAGGAAGGCAAGTTGCTGTTTTAGAGGAGCACAAGATCATCGGTGAACCAATACACTGCGCAGGCCTTGTCACCAAACGCGTCCTGGATATCACCAAATGTTCTCAAGACAAGATAGTTCAAAACACGATTTACGGGGCAGTGATCCATAGCCCTGATGGATCTAACCTAATCATCGGTGGCGATAAAGCACATGCACTTGTCATAAACCGCCAAAAATTCGACGAACATCTCGCACAAAAAGCACAGACCGCGGGAGCAACGATTCTCTTGAATCATAAATTCATCACAACAAAAAAACAACGCCCAGCGTTCAGCCTTGACATACAACAAAATGAGCAAATGACGTCTATACATTGTCAACTCCTCATCGGTGCAGATGGTGCCCATTCACAGATAAGAGACCTCTACGGATTCCCTAAACCTATTGAAATGTTACATGGCATCAGCGCAGAACTATCCGATGCCTGCCTTGACCCAAAATATGTCCACATCTTCGTAGGAAGCACCATCGCCCCAGGGTTTTTCGCCTGGGTCATCCCTACCAATCACCATGGAACAACCGCACGCATCGGACTGTGTATCGGAAAACACCACATACATCCCCTCAACCACTATTTTACTACCCTTCTACAACAACCACTCTTACAAGGAACAACCATCATGAAACGATTCGGTGGGACAATTCCGTTAGGTCCCCTTAAAAAAACAGTTGATGACCGGATCATGCTTGTCGGAGACGCAGCCGCGCAAGTAAAACCAACCTCCGGCGGCGGAATCTATCCCGGCTTACTCTGCGCAACACACTGCAGCATGATTGCTGAAGACGCGTTCCAAAAACAACGCTTGGATGGTGAATTCTTACGACGCTATCATGCAACATGGACAAAGGGGATAGGCCGAGAGCTGGCTCTTGGGATGAGATTTAGAAGGATATTTAACAATCTTACTGACCGTCAATTCAACAAATACATCGAAAAACTCCAGAAACAAAAAATTATCGACATCATCAACACCTATGGTGATATCGACTATCCTTCACGTCTCTCTCTCCCGCTTCTCAGAACAACACCATCCCTGCTCTCGCTTGTCCCTGCCCTATTGAAACGCGTAAAACAATAACGTTATTTCTTCTTCTTTGATGATGACGGCGGAGGTGGCACATAATATTCCTGTTCACTATAATCAGAAGGCTCATTATCCTCTGGTTCGAAGAGTTTCCTTTTCCCTCTTCGCAGTCCACCTCTCTTCTTCCGTATCAAATAGATGATAACGATAAGGACAATCAACAACAGGAAGACCAGGATGCAAGGGAGGAACAATCCAAGGATATAAACCGGTGATGCATGTAAAACACAGGTGAGAATCGTTGATTCCGTTGCCATTGTCTCATTAAAAGTAAGCTCGACGTAACTTCTTCCGTCATTGGTCTTTCCAGTAATAAGAGGCTTCCCAGAATTCTCACTTGCGTTGATTTCAATACCTCTTGGGAACACAATCCGGTAGGTCACCGTTTGATTTTCAATTCCTTGAACGGTGAACTGTTGTGGTACAACAGAAAGGTCAGCAGGCCATAACGACACATTAAAACCAACCATGTACGCTTCATTTGCATAATTTGATACAACAACAGGTACTACGTCATCCATCGTAGAGATATCACCATCCCACACAAGAGAGTTTTTAAAAGTGTTTTGATCGATCGCGCCTTTCACTTCTAATCCCTGGAAAACATCAGATAACCGCTGTTGAAACAACGCGGTTTTCTCAGAAAGATACGCATTTATCATTCCTTCGCTAAAAACGTTTTCCTGCGTGCAAATACGAATCGCATCTGCATTCAGATAGGAGATATTGACTTTTGAGGAAAACGACAACGCGTCAGCACGTCGAATCACATACAGACTGTCATCCTCTTTCATCTTCACCGATGCTGTCAGTTCAGTTTTTCCTGAGAATACACTTGGGATGTTCAAATCCATCTTCACCAGCTCAATGACGATAGATGTCTCCACATGTTCAGCGCCATACGGAGGAGTCGGCTGAAGCTCTGAGCCAAACACACCAGAAATCGGTGTAGTCTTATTCCAGAGATAACTAGTCTGTCCATCAAGAGTGATATTCGTTGGGAGACGTAACATGATCGTATAGGGATACTTAATATCGTCCAGTCCCACACCGAAGTTGACATCTGCTGAGGAGATCGATACAGTTGCCCCCGCATTTATCAATCCCAGCAACGCTCGGGCTGACATCTGACAGATCATCAAATCAATTTCCGAATCCTGAAAATTCGCCCGTATCGCTGGCGTATCATCCATATGGGTGATGTTATAGGGTGTAGAACAATTCATACTCGTCTCAGCATCCCATTGAAATGAAAGACTCAGATTTTGTGCAAACGAAGAATTCTCAATAAGAGGCGTGGTTTGTTGTTCGATAGGTTGAATTGTTTTTTCAAAAAAATCTGCCCATGTAAACAATCCATTATTGATGAATAACCGCAACCCATCAGCAGGGACGCTCCCCAACCCAGCCACAAACGCAGGAAGCACATTATAATGACCGATATTGACTTTCTTCAATATTACCGAATCAATAAACTTGACATCAGTTGACGTTCTCGCATCTAAAATAAATTCCAAAACAATATCATCAGTCTGTGATGCAGTAGTGGTTGGATTTCTTGACTGCATCGATAACGTTGCCATGATTCCTCCATCCGCCCCGTCCCAATTCCGTACTACCCATCGAACGGTGTTCATATCGGTGTCTGTGTCTGCTGTGTTTGCGTATCCTAGCGTCATCGTACTGGGGAGTGCATACACAAACGTCGTATTCCACCCTTGTTCTGCTGATAAATCAAAATTATAGGTGACTGTCGCGCCCATATCCAAGACACCATTGATAAAATCTGTTAGATTCAGAGAACCATTATATCCAAAAAATGCTGGAGTGAGGTTCACACGAAACACATCGATAAAAAATGGTTTTTCATAGCTTGGCATCGTATTCATCGTGTCAACATTCGCATTGGTGAAAGCTGTTTGGATCTGCGTTTTTACCGTCTCATGGAGACGCAGCATGATGGCACCCATTACATAGGGGTTGGTTGTCGACATCTCTTCGATTGCTTGTCTATTATAACTCGTGTCAAAAACATCGATAGTATTGACAATCATCTGCGCCTGCACAGTTAGCTGAGATCCTGAAAGAAAACTACAGGTAAGTGTCGCCTCGACATTGCTCTCCGATGTCGGCTCTGCCTGTGCCACCGAGACATTAAGAACACACCCGATTAAAAGGATAACCACCAACATCTGACTTATTACAAATCGTCGCATCTCATCCTCACTTCCTAAAGAATTAAGCAAAAACTCTTATAAAAACTTTCTTACGAAATCCCTAAAAAGACCTGGACTATTTACGGTGTCGCCTTATGTTTATACTTGGGGGAACCTCAGCAAAAAACGTTGCAACAAATCTAGCGCACTGTCTTCGACAACCGCTCTTGCGTACCACCTACATGAGGTTTCCTGATGATGAATTTTATGTCCGCCTCCATGATAACATCGCAGGTCAGGACGTAGTGATAGTTCAAACCGCCTATCCTGACCCAAAAATTGTCGAACTCTTACTTATACAGGATGCAGTACATGATGCTGGAGCAAAGAAAATCACAGTCGTCCTCCCCTATTTTGGTTACAGCAGACAGGATAAAAAATTCAAGGACGGCGAAGCAATCAGCGCCAGAGCTATCGCTCAGCATATCAGCCTGCATGCCGACTGCGTCATCACTGTAGACCCGCACAAGGAGCATATCCTAAAATTCTTCACCGTGCCTGCGTATAGCTGCTCAGCCATCTCTACCATTGCCCACTACCTAAAAGAAAAAAACATTGATTTCATACTTGCCCCTGATAAAGGTGCAGAGGATCGAGCCCGGAAAGCAGCAGCTCTCATCAACTGCGAGTACGATTACCTAGAAAAAACACGCATCGATGGTTCGACTGTAAAAATAACACCAAAAAAACTTGACGCCTTTGGTAAACACGTCGCCATCATTGATGATATCATCTCCACAGGCAGCACCATGGCCCAATCCATAAAGGAGCTGAAAAAACAAGGGGCGGCATCGGTATCCGTCGCATGCACACACGGATTATTCGTCGGTGGCGCAAAGGAAAAACTCCTGGCTGCAAATTGTGATGAGATTATTTCAACAGATACGATAGAAACAGAGTTTAGCAAAGTCAGCACCGCCGACTGCATCGCCGAAACCCTGCTAAAAACAGTCCAACACATAAAAAATTAAGGAGATTTTTTTGGAGATAAGTTATTTATAAGACCATCAATTTACGGTTGTAACCAACCGAGGGTGAAACCTATGCGGAAACGAGCACAATTTAAAATGCCCATGCAATCAGAATCAGTTCCAACGTCTCAACCAACACCGGTTACCACCGCCCCAAAACGAAGACAATTTCGTTTTAAGAAAAACTGGTGGTTTGGGATCACACTGATAGCGGTCTTTTTCTTGGTTCTCTTTATGAACTCCTATTTCAATATCACGTCTAATGTGAATATAAACCCAGATGGAACAACCCTCACAGATACCTTTTATTTATCGGGTCCTGACCCATATTATAACATGCGACTTGTTGATACTACTGAACAAACCGGTCGTTTTCCGTATTTCTCTTCAAATGATCCCCTCCTCGCATATCCCTTTGGGCGATCAGGACAACGTGCCCCGCTCCTTGTTATGTCTGCTATCGGATTTAGCAAGTTACTCACCCCCTTTATGAGCGATGTAGATGCTGTAGGGTATGCAATGCAATTTGTTCCAGCACTTTTTGGAGCTTTACTTATCTTCCCTGTTTATTTCATTGGAAAAATCTTATTCGGTAAAAAAGCAGGCCTCGTCGCAGCACTTTTAATCGCGCTGATACCTATCCATATCAGCTCGGGACATGGGTCCGCATACGCCTTATTTGATCACGACTCCTTTAACTTGCTATTGTATTTCCTGACGTTTTTATTTATTATAAAAAGTATGAAAGAAAAAGATATTATACGTCGTATTCTCTATGCTCTCCTTGCAGGGTTACCGCTTGCAGCTCTTTCAATGGTCTGGGTAGAAGCACAGTTCCTCTATAGTGTTATAACTGTATACGCTGTCGTTCAATTGTTAATTGACCTGTTCTCCAATAAAGTCGATGAAGGATTTGTTATTAGCCTCTCTATTGTGCTGTTTACCGGATTTTTTGTTTCATTACCGATTTCATATGCAAGTGGACTCATCTTAGGGCTGCCTTTCTTTTTAGCTCTTGGTGTCTTAGGATTTGGCGGTCTATGCATATTTTTCAAACGAAAACAAATACCTTGGGTCGTCTCTTATCCTCTCATTGCAGGCATTGCAGCTGTTGCCATTGGCTTTCTCTATATCGTTTATAAATCTCCACAAATGTTTTCAATTTTCACACCGTTGAATAGAATCGCAGAAATTATTTTTGGTGCTGGAATTTATGGTAACCAGGTCTCACTGACAATTGCAGAAGCAGGAACATATAATATGAGTCGAACGGTCATGTCCTACGGCCCTGCGTTATACTGGCTTGCTTGGGCAGGTTTTGTGTTCCTTATCTATCAATATGTGAAGCAGAAAGGACGAAAGGATTACCTCATGATTCTTACCTTATTCGTCATTAACATTTGGTTGACATCAACCGCCGGTCGTTTCCTCAACGACATGGTACCATTAATTGCTCTGCTTTCGGGATGGATCATTTGGTATTTAATAAGTAAGATTGACTACAAGCAAATGGCTCGAAACATACGGAACGCAGGCGGTGGTTTGCGAGGCATTCGGAAAGGTGTGAGGATCTATCACCTCTTCGGAGTTCTCTTTATAGCTTTCCTTATCTTGATACCGAATGGATACCTCTCACTCGATGCAGCAGTGCCATCAGCTGCAACAAAAAACGGCACAAGTAACCTGAAATATGATTTCTTCGGACAGAATCATTCCTCTGCATTTGGCTCAAGTACATACAAAGAGCAATACTGGGTTGCCGCCTACGCATGGTTAAATAAACAAGATACAAACATCATTAATCCCGTGGAACGACCTGCATATATCTCCTGGTGGGACTACGGGTTTTACGAAGTCGCAGTCGGGGGGCATCCAACCGTTGCAGATAACTTCCAAGATGGGATTCCACCAGCAGCTAATTTCCATACCGCAAAAAGCGAAAAAGAAGGTGTCGCAGTCTGGATCGTTCGTTTATTAGAAGGAAATCGAAGAGATAATAATGGGGTCGCCTTCTCTGATTCTGTCATCGCTGCCCTGCAGAAACATCTAGGGACTAACAATACAACCAAGATCACTACCTGGATGCTCAATCCTGCACTTTCTCCGTCACAGAACAAACCAATCGGAGTGGAGTACGACCTGGAGCTCAGTAAATTGATCAAAGTCGGGGAACAATATACTGAAAACGCGTATTATCATGACATTGAGGAATTATTAAACGAGACCTTAAGCGATGAGCAAATCACCTGGTTATATCATGACATCCAACAAACCACAGGATACAGCATTCGATATTATGGGGTGGAAGGGTACGATGAGCAGATTTTCAACATCTTTGCATTCCTTGGTGATAAAAGCAATATCTTAACTGCTCTTCGAACCACTGGGAAGCAATTCTATAATCCTGAGGACGACTTTATCCAGGTCATCTATACAGGTTATACAGTCAACACCGATGGGTCTCAGGGTCCTGATGGACAATGGACTGCAAAGGAACTCAACGATATGCCACAAGAGCAACGAAACCGTGTCGCCATCACAGGGACCTCAACTATGTACAAAGAGGATTATTTCAATACCATGTTTTACCGGACCTATGTCGGTGCTCCTGCCCAGCAAGATTCAAATGGGAATTATCAACTCCCCAATCAGCAGATCCCCTGCTACGCGATGAAGCATTTCGTCCCAGCCTATATTTCACCGTTCCCGTACTATGGACAGGGGCGAAGCGCAGTGGTCATCGCAAAATATTATGAAGGGGCGTTCTTCAATGGCTCTATTTCCTGTAACAACACCCCTCTTGCCTTTGTGACGGTCGCAGTTCTCGATGAATACGGATTCCCGCATGATTTTATGGCGACTGATGAAAATGGGAGTTTTAGCCTTCTTGCCCCTGGTGGAAATATTACGTTGCTGTTCACCTACGCCAATGATGTTTTCCTGAAAAGCATCAAGTTTAACAGCACTAGTGATTTGATGTATGCGCCGGTCACTGATGCGGAAGCAATGCGTCTGAACGGCTCAAAATATTTCCGGTCTTTCAACGTCAATGTGAACCTCTCGACACTCGAAGGGTTTGTCTATCAGGATACGAACAACAATAACTCTTATGATCCCACTATTGATACGCCACTCTCCGGTATCACTGTTCGTTTAGATGATTATTATTTCGGTCGACCTGTTCAACCAGTGATAACCGACGAGCAAGGGCACTATATCTTCCGGAATTTATTCCCAAGTAAATACAATATTTCTGCAGTCGAAGGTGACTACACCCTGCTTAACAAACGGGCCTTCAACATAGAACCTGGGAATAACAGCTATAATATTTCAAAACCAAAGCTCGCTGGTATCAAAGGTGTCGTCTACCAAGACAACAACGGTGATAAGAAATACACCGCTGGTGAGGAAGAAAGCGACGTACGAATCCAACTTACCTACACCAAACTCAATGATGTCCAACTGACAGTGGCCAATGTAACCACCAGTGCCTCAGGTTCGTATGTATTCCCATCATTAATCCCTGGAGAATATACCTTGAATGCGACAAAAATCAATACGTCGACTGGATATCTTGAATTCCTTACTGAGCAATCGACCACACTTACCGCGAATAAAACATCCTGGGTGAACATATCACTTACCTATGCCCCAATCGCCGTCGATGGACATACCAAGTATGAGACGACAGCAGTAGCCGGAATCCCAATAATATTTGCCCCGGACAAGTCAGTCGCCAACAATACTGCGACCAAACAAAGTACAGTGACGTCTAACGCACAAGGATCCTTTAGTGTAGCGCTCATACCCGGGACCTATAACGTCACCGTCAAAAAAACAGAAGGAGCAACTACAGTATACACATTTACAGGAAAACTCATTCTCTACATAGGAGAAGGTACTGCTTCGTATAATCTCTCGTTGACGAAAGCATCGGTGACGGTCAGTGGAAGTACAACCTACAATGGTTTGGGTAAATCCAACATGACTATTTTCTTCACAAAAGACCTCAATGTTAAGAATAATACCGCGATTACCACCAGTGTGAAAACCAAAGCAAACGGCATATATTCCATCGAACTCACACCAGGCTCCTATAATGTGACTGTCGAAGAAACCGTCAATGAAAGCGGTCAAAATATCACCTACTTCAGTAATGGACTAATCACAGTGAGCAGCGGTGAAGCACCAAGAGTCTTTAGCCTCATTCTGGCACGAGAGCAATCAGCGTAACAAAGGAGAGGATAGGTCCTCTCCACCGCATTTTATTTAATGCTTTTCTGTATACTATCTCTGATGTTGAATCTTGAGGAAGGGACGAAAGCGGTTCAGTTCGCACGGAAAGTTATCTGCGACTATGTCCGAAAGAAAAAAAAATCATCATCTGACATTGGGTTTGCATTTCATGAAAAACAAGGAGTTTTTGTCACCCTGCATACGTATCCAGGCCATGAATTACGAGGCTGCATTGGCATTCCTCTCCCCATTATGTCATTGCAGGAGGCGATTCTCGAATCAGCTCAATCTGTCACACGAGACCTAAGATTTCCACCCTTGCAGGAAACAGAACTTGATGCTATTCTTGTAGAAATGACCATCCTTACAAAACCAGAACTCATTAAAGTAAAACAACCGAAAGAGTATCCTGCCGCAATCGACATTGGTCGAGATGGATTAATTGTGGAACATGGTTTTTACAAAGGTTTACTGCTCCCTCAAGTCCCTGTCGAACAAGGATGGGATAAGGAAGAGTACCTCTCACATACATGTATGAAAGCAGGTTTGCCTCCTGATGCATGGTTCGATAGGAACACGAAGATTTCAAAGTTTCAGGGGCAGATCTTTACTGAAATCAAACCACACGGGCTGATAAAGGAGATACACCTAGATGGATTTCACTGTTGAAGGAAAAATCTATCATAACGGGTCATTCGAGCAAGCCTGTATTTCTGTCAAGGACGGAAAAATCGTCGCGATAAAAAAGACGCTTACATCAGACAATCACCTCAATGTTGGTACAAAGCTCATCCTCCCTGCTGGTATCGATCTTCACGTCCATTTTCGTGACCCTGGTTTTACTCATAAAGAAGATTTTTCGACTGGATCAGCTGCTGCTGCTTTTGGTGGTATCTCCTGTGTCTTTGATATGCCCAATACGCAGCCTCAGACCATTAGCACACGGACGCTGATGGAAAAAATACAACTTGCGTCACAGAAAAGCTATGTCGATTTCGGGGTATTTGCTGGGGTGAGTGATGAGAATCTTGGAAAGCTTTCTGAACTCTCTTCGTTGTGTGCTGGTTTTAAAATATTTTTAGGAAGCAGCACCCATTCCCTCCATCTCAGTCCACAGAATCTCAGGGTCGCTTTCGTAGAAACAAATCGGACAAAAAAAGTAACGCTACTGCATGCAGAAGATGAACGTTGCCTTAAAAAACATCAAGATCACGAACAGTCTCTTGTTGATCATCTTCGTTGTCGATCCGCTGAATGCGAAGAAGCCGCTCTCAGGGATATCCTTCTTAATGCTCAAGGCCTTTCTTCGCCTCTGCACATCTGTCACCTTTCCTCCTGTGAAGGCTTTGAAATGCTTCGGAAACGACCACACAACGTAAGTGTCGGAGTCACTCCTCATCATCTGTTCTTCGATGTTCACACCCTTCACAAAAACCAAACATTCTATAAAGTTAACCCTCCGATCCGATCAAGCTTTGATCGAGAGACTCTTTGGTACGGCATCAATAATTCACTCATTGATATCTTCGAATCTGATCATGCACCTCATACCGAGGAAGAAAAAACCGTTGACTTCGACAGCGCCCCTTCAGGAGTACCTGGGGTTGAAACCCTCTATCCTCTCTTACTTACCGCGATGAAAAAAGAACAACTCACTCTTGATACGCTCCTTGTTTTGCTCTGTGAACGACCTGCACAGCTCCTTCGTCTCCCAAAAGGAAAAATAGAGATCGGCCGAGATGCTGATTTCATCGTAGTAGATTTGAAAAAAACAGAGACGATCACTGCTGAGCATCTCCATTCGAAATGTAGATGGACCCCCTTTGAAGGATTCCCAGCGATTTTCCCATCCATGGTAATTATCAGGGGAGAAAAAGTTATAGAGGACCATCAAATCCTTGTGAAACAAGGATTCGGAAAATCTGTTGGAGTGTAAAACATGTTTGATTTCTTACCACAATGGTTCCAGATATTCTTTTTTTCTATGGTCCCATGGCTTGAGGCACGATACGTCATACCGTTTTCGATGCTGCAATATGGTTGGGAATGGTGGCAGGCGTTTCCGCTTGCGATAGCAGGGAATATCTTACCGATTCCGTTCATCCTGCTCTTCTTCAGGTATGTTGAAAAATTCCTTCGAAGGTTCGCGTTTTGGGTTAAGATCATGGACTGGTTGTTTGCTAGGACGCGCAAAAAAGCAAATGAGAAGATCAGAAAATATGAGTATCTGGGTTTATTTGCGTTTGTCGCATTACCTATCCCTTTTACCGGTGCTTGGACTGGGGCGTTAATCGCCTATCTTTTTGATTTAAAATTCTCCAGATCCCTCATTGCAATCTTTCTTGGGCTTATTCTTGCTGCAGCAATCATGATCGTATTGACCATTTATATCAGTTGGGCTCTTACGTATCTTGGTATCAACATCTAGGGATAACCTATGGAAGAGAAATTCAAACAGCTCGCCAATCTTGTTGTCGAAAAAATAAGCAAAGAAG
>DATMWV010000164.1:0-6718 GCA_035562195.1 Thermoplasmatota archaeon | reverse complement strand
GTGCTCAGTAACCTGTATCTTCTCGGCAAGGCAGACCCGTTGTTTGTAATTCTGAGACGTTTCGTCGGTGACGAGATAACGAACCGATTGACCGGGCTGGACCTGTACCCCAAGGTCTTGCAGCTGCAGCAGCGCAGATTTCGGCAGCGTCTGTACCTTATATGTTGCGATATCTTTTGAGACCGTTGTCGTACACACAAGTTCCGAGTGGTCGACGCAGTCTTCTCTGATTGCCACCGCAAATCGTCTGAGAACCTCGACAGATGTAGGGAGCAACGCACGGAACTCCTCTGCGGTATTTGCCTGTTTGAAGATGGTAAGCATCTCCTGCTGAGCGTTTTTAAGAAACACAGGTGTGTTGTGCTGCCGGAGCTCCACCCCGCGGACCTTTACTTTCCCATCCTCGAACATCCCATAGTACCTGGTTAATGCACCAACCCCGGTTGCTTTGCTGGGGAGAAACACGATCCATTTGTAGCGGCCTTCCACATCCATGCGAATACCGGTGCGATTGCTGATCATCCTTGAGAGATGAAACGGACGGACACACCCCGGGGAGCCTTTGACCCATAACGAATCAACAATCCCATGGAGCACTTCGTAGCCTGCTTGTTGGGCGACTTCCGATGCGGTCAGCAGGATATCTCGGCTGAACGCGGTGATGCTTTCATGGCATTCGATGCGCCCGTACCGAGCGTTCCGGTACCCGGTGTAACCGAAGCAGACGACCAAGACCCATTTCCATGCTTTCTGCAGCTCCGTGTAGACCGCTGGGTCGTACTGGTTGTTTTTCGCCCGTGCCTTGAAGCAGAACCTGCGTTGTAAAATCGGCTCAAGGACCTCCGGGAGCAGTCCTTTTTGTTTTCTGCAGATATGATACCCCAGTTGAGGGACTCGCTTGGAAGAATCAGGGCAGCAGGGACACAGCATCGTCTCAGGGCTGATATTGTGAACCACCATGATGTTGGGGTAGAGCGAGGCGTAATCCAGCTCAACAACATCCTCATGAAGACCAACCACCGGTTCGAGAACCAGTCCCCCCCGGTCCGCGATGAGCAACTCCTCAGCAGTCTTCCAGTTCTCCGGCATGTTCTTCTTCCAGGGGACCAGGTATCCTTTTTTCATCGCAGCGTTGATTTCAATCTGGCTGATGGCGGTCCCCGGGCCGAGCCGTGAGAGCAGCTGCAGGGGGATGTTTGCGCATCGTGCGATATCAAGAATCCCATGAAGCCCGCTTTCTCCGTAGAAGAACGATTGCGCGGTATCTAGATGGATCCGACCCTGCAGCGTGTAGAACGCGGGTCGGTACACGATCCGTCCGTAGCTGAAATACGATTTTGCTTTCTTGACGGGTCGGAGATTGTTTTTTTTCTGGTTCTTCTCCCTGCCGAGGTTCATCAGATGTTCGATGCCGCAGCTCTTCGCACGGTGATACAAGAACGGGAACAGCAGGCTGTCTCCGTTCACGGTTGCAATCACGTCAGGGTCGAGTTGCTTGATCCGGTTAAGTACGGAGATGATCGTATCGGTCTCGTTGTCTTCTTGGATGATCTCATCGTCGAGACGTATCCCTGGGAGTGGCTCCTGAAATGACGGGACCCCTTGTTTTTTTGATGCAAGGTCAAGACGCAATATCTTGAATCGAGGCACCTGGTAATCAAGCGCCCATTGATCATCCATACAAGTAAATCGTCTCCCGTCCCATGTCACCTGTGCGTGGCAAAATACGTTTCGTTCGTGGAGGTACCTGGTTGGAAGACGCAGGTCAACGTTGAACAGTTGATACCGATGAAAACCACCCCATGAATCAATCAGGTCTGCCAGGGGATGCAGCGCGTTGAGGTGTTTGGGTACCACCTCTAGGACCATGGTGTGCTGTGATGAACCCAGTGTGAGTTTTGCAGGGGTCAGCTGCAGTCGTTTCACCTGGGGTAGTTGTTCTACTGCCTTACTGACCTGGGAGAGATCACTTGAGGGTGTATGGACGTAAAAACAGGGGTCGTACGGCTCTTCAACCCGGGTTGTTTTGCCGTCCTGCAGCAGCCAGCTGACCATGACGTTTTTCTCATAGTCTGGGTACACATCAAGGATGTTGCCGCTCAACATACTCTCGCAGCTTCCGTAATGTCTTTTCGTGTTCTACTAAGATTGACATCACGATCGGCTCGAACGGGTTGGGGTTGCTGATGTTGCTGCCTGCGGCCGCATGTTTCCTGGCATGGTTGATGAGCTCGTCGAACGCGTCCTGGTCGATGGTGCGCAGCGCGCGTTTGAACTCATGCCATTCCCAGCCGAATGATTCAACGACCATGCGGAAGGTAGGGACGGTCCGGCCCATCAGTTCACCATCCCGAAGGCTTCCAGACGCAGCTGTCCGTTTGTGCCACGGACGATCGTCGTACTCTTCTGTGTCTTGAGGAGCTCAAGAGAGGTGTACTGTTCGAACTGTTTCATTCGTACGATTTCGTTGACGCAGTCGTAGAGTGTTTTGCCCAGGCCTTTCGAAGGCGAAAGTGGCATCGCATCAAGGTTTGTGCACACGGTGATGAGAGTATAGTGAGTGGTCAGCTGCTGTATCTTCGCCAGGTCCTGTGTGAGCAACGTCTGGGCTTCCCGAGATGAGAGCTCATGATCATGGTAGAGTGCCGGGAGCATCCCGATAAGAAGGGTACGGGGGCTGCATTTCTGAATCATCGGCTCAAGCAGTTCCTGAATGATGGTGGAGAGTTGGTAGACGGTGAATGCTCTGCTCATCACCACGTTCTGTAAGACCTCCCGCTGATCTAGTTCTAATAGTCGTGCGTATCTGGCGATCTGGTACGGATTGGCACACATGCCTGCATCGATGTAGATGGTTTGACTGTGGAACGTCCGGTAGGTGTTGACACAAATCTGGTTTGGCAGATCTGCGATCAGACCGCTGTTCCCATCAACGAGAGTTAGTTCCCCTGCTTTAAAACCGCCACACAGACGGTCCAGTTCCGCTATTCCGGAGGGAACGATGATGTCCGGTCGTATGACCTGGATAAGGGAACTGCTGGTATGAGCTATCTTATTATCTTGTGTTGAATGATTGTTTTTCATGGAATTCTGCCTCCCCGAAACGAGGTATAGGAAAGAAAACAGAGGTGGTTGTGTTTTAAAAAGCTGAGACGGGGGTTGGTGAAAGTATTCGACGGGCTTTGTCTCAAAAGTATCCCTTTTAATACTTTCACTTATCTCGGATTCAATAATAAAAGTAAAAATGTGTATGTCCGGTGTATGACCTCGTTTGGGGAGCGTGTGAAGAACGCCTGGAAGAACATCTATCCGTTACAGGAATCAGAGGATGAGAAAAAGAAGAAAAGTAAGTAGTCCTTTACAACATCGGGGAAACTCCTATGTGCTATCGGTACTCAGTCCCTGGTCCTGATCAGCTAGTGAAACGCTTTTCTGCCGTATTTCTAGAAGAAGTGCCGTTCAAAAAACAGTACCATGCCTCAAGTTTCGACTTTCCAAAACTTCCGGTGATTACGAACGAACAGCCAAAACATATCCAGTTGTTGACCTGGGGGTTGATCCCGTTTTGGGTCAAGGATAAAAAAACTGCTGGGGAGGTCCGGCTGAAAACCATGAACGCCCGGGCGGAGAGCATCTTTGAGAAACCATCGTTTCGACATGCTGCGGAGCAGAAGCATTGCCTGGTCCTCGCTGATGGTTTTTTCGAATGGCAGGAATACGAAGGAAAGAATTACCCCTATTATATCCGGTTGAAGAATCATGAGCCGTTTGCGATGGCTGGCCTGTGGGATACCTGGGTGGATACGACAACTTCTGAGGAACTCCGTACCTATACCGTGATTACGACCAAAGCCAACCCACTGATGGAACAGATTCATAACAAGAAGAAACGTATGCCAGTGATTCTTCTAAAAGACCATGAGTGCAAATGGATTGATCCTTCGGTAAGCAAGCAAGCTGCTGAAGCATTGCTTGTCCCCTATGATGAGGAGTTGATGGAGGCGTTTACGATCTCCCGGTTGATCACCTCTCGGCAGCGCAATCCGAATGCCCCTGAGGTTTCCCAGCCGTTTACGTACCCGGAGCTTCAGAAGAAGACTGGGCAGAAAAACTTGTTTTGACCCGTGCTGGTTGTTGTTCTTTTTTGTTCACCTGAAAATTATATAAGCACCCTGCTTATTGTGGAGTCGTCGCACGCATTGTTCGAAAGCGTCTAACACAGAAAAAAAAGGTGGAAGAAGTATGGGCTTCATTGAACGGTTGGAAAGAAACATCGCAAAGCTAGAGAAGAAAATCGAAAAAGAAGAACAAAAAATCGCGCAATTAGAAGCAAAATGTGACAGTAAGAAGATCACGAAAGCTGAGTTTAACATTAAAAGGAAGCGACATGACGATCAGATCCATGCGTGGAGCTCGCGTATCCGTGTCCTGCAGGGCGGTATCGTCAGAGAGAAACAGCATATCGAGGAAAGAGCAGAGGAAAAAGAAAAAAAGAAAGAAGAAAAGGAAAAGAAAAAAGAAAAGAAAGAGAAAAAGGAAAAAGAGGAAGAACCGCAGGATGAATCAGAAGAGCCTGAGGAAGAAGCGGAAGCAGAGGACGCAAAGAAGTAATATCGTGTAGTATTCCTCGTTCCATTGTTTCATAGAATACCATAATTTTTACGTATTCTTTTTTTATTTTGACTGTGAAACACTGGATAAACAAAGTTTAAATACCGATGCAGATATTTTTTTATTGTATAGGAGGCTATGAACATGACTAGTAGTACCATCATGAGAGTTAGTTGTATTGGAGCGATCGTCTTTCTTTTATGTTTCACGCCAATCGGTGAAAGCTATCTCAGAGATGATGAAAGCCTTTCTGATGAGAGAAACGATCAGATTCTGTGGTGGTATGATTTAAATGCTCCTTCGTTTGGGTCTTCTGCTGTTGCAGATATCGATGAGGATGGATTTCTTGAGATTGTGTTTGGCACCTATTTCAACGATGAACATATCTATGCGTTGAACGCTGAGGATGGTTCGCTTCTCTGGAGTTATGACACCGGTGGCTGTAATGATGCCTCACCGGTGATTGCTGATGTGGACCTTGATGGTCATCTTGAGGTCGTCATCCCCGCGTCATCCCCTTCGATGGTGTACTGTTTCAATGGGATGAACGGAGCCGTGAAATGGTCACGGTCCACTGGTGCTTCGAACTGTATCGACTCGCCCCCGGCGGTGGCAGATGTCGATAATGATGAAAAACCAGAGGTGCTGCTTGGGACTTTTTATGGGAATGTGTTCTGTCTGAACGGGGAGGATGGAAGTATCTTTTGGCAGAAAAACCTTGGGTCGAACAGCTACATTCAATCTGAGCCTGCGGTCCTTGATGTGAATGATGATGGGCAGCTGGATGTGGTCGTCACTCAATTCGCAGGGGACTGCCGGGTGTACACCTTATGGGGCAATAACGGGTCGACTCTCTGGTACTCAGATCTTCCCTTGGATTATATGTATCATGGGTGTTCGTTTGCTGATCTGGATGAGGATGGCAGACCAGAGCTTGTTGTCGGTTCATATGACAATCATGTCTATGTGTTCAATGCAGAGGACGGCAGTCTTGCTTGGCAGTACGTCGCGTCATATTACATTGGTGCACCGACCTCGATTGGTGATTTGAACAACGATGGACATCTGGAAGTCGTGTTTGTCTCCTATAACAAGCTTGGGGTGCTTTCTCATACAGGTTCGTTACTCTGGAGTGTGACGACCGGTGGGAATATGTTCAGGGGTGCTGCTCTTTCTGATATCAATGGGGATGGTACTCTTGATGTGGTCTTTGGTTCTGAGGATGGTATGCTACGGGCGGTGAAAGGCAGTAATGGTCAGGTGATCTGGACCATTGATTTAGAAGCGCATTACGGGATGGTCTTTGAGATGGACCATGCACCAGTGATCGCTGATCTTGACAATGATGGGTTGTTGGATGTGTTTGTGGTAGGGGGATATGGGATTTCGAATCCTGAGACGAATAATCATGGTCGTGCGTACGCGGTCACCGCCGGTGACGGATCTGGTCCTGGCTGGCCTATGTTCCGTCATGATTGCCGACATAGCGCTTATTTTCCGCTTACGGTGAATCAGCCACCGACTGTCGGGAACATCTCTGGTCCGATGTATGGTCAGCCCGGTGTGAACCACACGTTTTGTGTCACGGTCAATGACCCGGATGGTGATACGGTGTTCTGTCTGTGGGAGTGGGGTGATGGGACCAGCAGTGGCTGGTTGGGGCCATACGCTTCCGGTGAAGAGATCTGTGTCGCACATGCATGGTCTAGCGAAGGAAGCTTTGACATTCAGGTGAAAGTGAAGGATGCATATGGTGCAGAAAGTGGATGGTCAGAGGCATTTAAAATAATCATTGATGGGACTGCTCCTTTTCTTAAATTCATACAGCCAAAACCGGGTGTCTTGTATCTATGGGACCGATCAATTTGCAAATTTTTTACAACCGTCGTGTTTGGTCCAATTACAGTTGAGGTCTATGCGATAGACAATGGTTCTGGGATGTCTCATGTGGAGTTCTATCTTGATGGTTCCTTGCAGGCAACAGATGATACAGGACAAAATGACACCTACAGCTGGACATGGGATGAACGCGTTCCTTTATTTCCGTATCTTCTCGGTGCAAAAGCATATGATCTGGCAGGAAATTCTGCAAGTATAGAGATGCGAC
>DATMWV010000163.1:0-4917 GCA_035562195.1 Thermoplasmatota archaeon | reverse complement strand
TTCGGTATCTTCTTTGGTTTGGTGTGTAAAGGGATTGATCGAAAGATCTCGGCTCATATGCAGGGTCGGATCGGTCCACCGTTGAGACAGCCGTTCCGGGATGTCTCAAAATTATTCGTAAAAGAAAACATCGTCCCAGATCATGCAATCCCCTGGTTCTTTAACCTCATCCCTCTTGTCGGACTTATTGGTACTCTCTCTATTTTAGTGTACCTTCCTCTGGGTGGTTTTCCTGCGTTGTTTCCCTCAGGCGGGGATCTGATCGTCGTTCTGTATCTGTTGATCATTCCATCTCTGTGTCTGGTCATAGGTGGTTTTTCCTCAGGATCACCCTACGCGATTGTTGGTGCGCAGCGGGAGATGGCTACCATGATAGCCTATGAGTTCCCTCTCGCCATCCTTATTATTACCATTGCTTGGAATCTCCTGCAAAAAGGATTTACCGAGGTGTTTTCGTTTTCCACGATCACATCGACCCCGGTGTGGAACCAGGTTGCAGGACCACTTGGATTTATCGGCTTTGCCATCCTTCTGGTTGTTCTCCTGCTGGTGACACCTGCGGAGCTATCGAAGATCCCGTTTGACGCAGCGGAAGCAGAAACAGAGCTAGCAGGAGGACTGCTTGTTGAATATTCAGGCAGGAATCTTGCGATGTTCTATCTGACTGATGGGGTGAAAACCGTGGTGATGGCCTCTCTTATTGTCGTATTGTTTTTCCCCTACAACCTCTCAAATGTTCTGGGACTTGGTACCTATGAAGGCATGATCATCGACGTTGTATTCTTTCTTTTCAAGGTATTGCTTGTTGTTTTCTTTTCTGTGACCTTGATTCGTGTTTCGATCGCGCGACTGAAGATTGATCAGATTGTGTACACATACTGGATACCATTGACGCTTGCGAGTCTTATCGGACTGATTCTGGTTATGTGGGATACTGTTATTATGAATTTTTTCACCACCGCATAACTCTCTTAAACACCTCGTTGGATACAGGAGACGAAACAGTATGGATGTGTCATCTGAGAAAACCGATAGATGGGTTGTCCTTTCTTTTTTCCTGATACCGACAGCGATGTTGATATTCGGATACTTTTTATTTCCGTATCCTCCTTCTTTATTTGCTCGACAGCTTTCGTTTGTTCCGCTGTTTCTTGGTTTGGTGTTCCTTGGTGTGGGTTTTTTTTATCGGAAGAAAAACATCGCAGGTTGGTTGAAGATACTCGGATGGGGTCTGTTTTCGTTCTTCTGGGCGACTATGCCAAGTTTCCTGTATTTTTCAGAAGGCGGCGATGTTTTTAACGCCGCGGTCTGCATCATCGGTGTCTATGTGCTCCTGTATATAGCGTACCATGAGTGGCTTTCGATTATTAGGAACGAGCAGGTCTCGTGTTTGAATTGGATCGCTGGCGGTACGTTTCTTGCAGGTATTATCTATTTTACGATTGAGAATGGCATCGTCCCTGGGTTGAAGGAATGGCTAATTGAGAATGTTGCTGCACAAACCAGTGATGTGTTGCATCTTTTCGGAGTTGATGCCAGTCGAACTTCTGATCTGATCATCTACAACAATATTCCGATAACGATCATCTTTGCCTGCACTGCAATCCAATCCATGGTCCTGTTTGTCGGCATGATTGGTGCCCTGCCGAGTGTGCGGCTGAAACGAAAGACTCTTGGCTTGTTGGTGACTGTTGTTCCTATTTATTTTCTGAATCTGATCCGCAATGCAGGTGTCGTGTACATGGTGGGAAGCGGTATGACGTCTTTTGAGATGGCTCATAACGTGATTGGGAAAACAGGGTCCCTGCTTGCCCTGATCGTCCTGCTGTTCATCACCTTTAAAATCGTCCCGGAGCTCTATGATGAGATTATTGGTATCATCGATCTACCGAAACGGAAAGGACCGGTGGAACTTTTTATTCGACGATTGCTGGGGAAAAAACCATGATCCGTATCGCTGACGGGGGGATGCCCTGGGTGCTTGCATCGTTTGCGGGCGCCTTCCTTATTTTAGGGGCTTCCTTTTTCACCAATGATTTTGTGTCGATTTGTCTCTTTATTGTATCAGTGTTTTTCTTTTTGGTTTCTTGTCTGCTGATTGTTTTTTTTCGCGACCCGGAGCGATCCATCGGTCATGGGATCGTCGCGGTCGCAGACGGTAAAATCCGAGAAATAACAACACTACAGGATGTTGATGTCGGAGACTGTCTTAGAATCTCTACATTTATGAACATCCAGAACGTGCATGTGAACCGTATGCCTCTTGCTGGTACAATTGAGAAGATGATCCATCACCCGGGTGGTCATGTGCCTGCTTTTCAGAAGGAATCTGATGTGAATGAACGGGTTGTCCTTCTCATAAAAACCGATGTTGGGCTGATGAAAATCGTTCAGATCGCAGGAGCTGTGGCGCGTCGTATCGTCCCGTATGTTGCTGAAGGAACTGCGTTGACGAAAGGTGAAAAAATCGGTTTGATCCGACTGGGGTCCCGTGTTGACCTCTATGTGCCAGCAAATAAAATTAAAACACTTGCGATTCAGGTTCATGAGCGAATCAAAGCAGGGGAAGATACTATTGCAGAAATCAATGATTAAACTACTGTCCATTGCTGATCTGGTGACGCTTCTAAACGCGATGCTAGGGTTCCTTGCGTTGCTTCTGGTGTTTACTAAAGAGTTCCAGATGGCTGCCTCATTGATCCTTCTTGGTCTTCTTGCGGATGGTCTTGATGGGATGGTCGCTCGGCGGTTTGGGAATGGAAAGATCGGTGAGTCTCTTGAGCCTCTCGCTGATATGATCTCTTTATCGGTTGCTCCGCTTGTACTTTTTTACGTGATGTATTTCGATAGTGTTGTCTTGCAGCCCTCAATGCATCTGCTCCTTGGTGTCGTCATTGTGTTTTCTTTGCTTTGTAGTATCATCCGTCTCTCCTCTTTTTCTTTGTTAAAGGAGAAACAGTTCTTCATCGGTCTGCCAACCTCAGCAAGTACTGTGTTCTTGGTGTTGATGTCGTTTCTCACTCCAGAAATCTGGTTAGCTCTTCTTGGTATCATACTGCTTTCAGTTGCGATGGTTTCTTCGATTCGTTTTCCAAAACCAGGTCTGAAGGTAGATCTGCTCGCTGCTGTTTTTATCGTTGCGACAATCCTGCTTGACGGCTTATACTACAATATCGCACCGCTGCTGCTTCTTGCTGCACTTCTTTCCTACATCATTGTAGGACCATTGTATCTTTATCGTAAAAAAAAGAAGTCAGGTTAGGAGAACGGGAGATACTCGTAACTGACAATCGCACTGTTTTGAATCTGGATGATACGTCCTCCGTTGTTCTGACGACTCATTGTCGCCGAATCTGTTTGGATGAATAATGGCCATGCGGTGTCGTTCGTGGCTTCTTTTCCAAGAGAGGTGAACACATGGTTTTTATGGGTATGTCCGGTGAGGACCAACGAGACGTTCTTCTCAAGACAATAAGTGATGAATGCTCCTCGGTTGAATGCGATGCATTCGTTATTACCACTCGGAAGATCGTTTGGTAACGCACCAAACCCTGTATCGTTCGTGTCGGCGACCGCTGGGTGATGCATGATGATCATCTGTTTCATCTGAGGAGCGCCCCAGATATTTTCAAGCAGGTACATCTGGGTGTTCGATAGACCGCTTCCTTCTGGTGTCGTGTTCCATATTTGCGGCTGAATCTCCCATCTGCTATATTCATACCCTGAATCAAGGAACACGAAGTTCATGTTTCCATAGATCAATGAGTAATCGTTCAGAGGGTTGAGAAAACGATGATAGGGTGTCAGATTGGTGAAGGGGAAGTACAAGAAGAGAAGGCTGTTTGCGTACCGCTCATGATTCCCTGGAACCGTATAGACTGGTGTTTCGCAATTGAGGATTGCCTCCTTTAAATCAGCATATACATTCCGCTTAGATTTTTGGTTGTACCAATCCACGGAATCCCCGGAAAGTATAATGAAATCAGGGTGGATGTTCTCATTGATGGAGGTAAAAAGGCGGATGAGCTCTTTTTTCTTATTGACGAAATTCGAGTATTTTCCGATATGGATATCGGCGAGTTGGACAATGGTGTAATTGCTAGGTTCTGTATTCAATAGTTGTACAGCATGTGGCCAGGTGTAATTCGCTGTTGTTGTGATCACTGTGATATTATAGAACCCCTCTGGGACGCTGTCAATGTCATATGAAACGATGCTGTCATCTTCGACGATGTCCGCCCCTGCGTTGATCCAGGTGTACCATTCCCCGAGTTGATCCTCAAGCTGATACGACCCGGTACCATCAATGGATTGTAACGTCACCTTTGTTATCTGAGCTGGTTCATCTGTCATCGATCTTTCCCCTGAGAGTGTCATTGAAAGCTGATTCGTGACATCCTTACTTATTATAGCGGGGCACCCTAGGGATGGCGTGATGATTCCTTCGACATCAAAACTGACACTCACGTTGAGTTGTTTCTCAGGGGATTCTCCTACAGACACATGCAATGTATGATTTCCAACCACCGACGGATACCAGAGGATTTTGCTGGTGTACTTTGGTAATATTCCTATGGTAATATCCTTTTGATTTTCTATGAGATTGCCAGAGATCCATTTCATTTCACCATTGGTCATCGCAAATCCAGAAAATTCGTCGGTTATCGAGATTGTCTCGTTGAATTGTTGCCCTGCTTTTCCCTGCATGGTAATCAAGAGATAAACCGGTTGGCCTAACGTTGGATAGGGTTCAGAACAGGACACTGCAATGATCTCTCCAGCGTCGGCAGACTCTGTTTTACTAAAGATCACGTTTTGACCTGAAGTCGCTACGCTGCTAACAGGTAAAATAAGGAGTATGATACCACAGAGAACTGCTATTTTTTTCATGGTCAAACGTCTTTATAACAATATAAT
>DATMWV010000162.1:0-7728 GCA_035562195.1 Thermoplasmatota archaeon | reverse complement strand
CCTTCACACTCGGTGCTCTACTCGTTGCACTTTTTGTTGGACCACTTGGAAATTTCCTTTATTATTATGCCATTTCCGCCAATGTCGTCGAAGCTTTTTATAGAACCCTTTTCTCGGTGAATATTGAAGGAATCGGATTTACCACGGCATTATCATCCCATTGGTATTCTCTTGTTGGGAATCTTCTTTGGTACATTTTCCTGTTTTATGTTGCCTTCATTATCAGATATCTAAGAAGACGTTTAATTCAAGCAGAGCCTGAGCTGATATCACTTGCTCCAAATGGAAATAAAGATGTCAGAAGAATTTTCAGAATCGTTTCGATGATAGTGCCTCAGCTAGTGATCATGACCATCTTCTTATTTGTCTATGCAACCTCGGTGCCAGACATGCTTGGAAAAGGGGAGCTTACAATCTTGAGTACCCCCGTTTACATACTCCGTTCCCTTTTTCGTTCCATAATGTTCGGTTCTGTACTCTGGCTCTTCAGTTCATCTCTATGGGGGCTGTATAACTTTGGTAAACTGCGCCTCAAACTCAAATCTTGTTATGAGGATTCTATGCTTGGGACGAGAGAATTAGGTTCTCTCTCATTCTCTTTTTCAATTCCATATTTCATAGGGTTAGCTCTTTTTGCAGGACAGGAGATGATTCTTGGCAGGTTACCGGGTGAAACCTCTCTCATAAACATGATTTCCATGTTGATTTTAATCCCTGCAGGGATAACACTTTTTATGGCACCGTTAGTGAGTACTCACCATAGGATGCTTGAAGCAAAAAAAGCTGAAAAAACATTGGCGGAAAAAGAAATGTCAGGACTTATGAGTCGCATACGAGAAACAGGAGAAAAGGACGACCGAAATGTCATCAGACTGTTGCTGCTGGGGACTTTGGAAAGAAAAGTCGAAAATATAAAGACGTGGCCGATAGATAATCCACTTATTGGTAAACTAGCGCTCATCGCGATTTCAGTGACAGCAGCATTAATTGTACAAGGAATCCTCACTTTCTTTCAAATCTAACGTGCATACACACATAGTATGCAAAAACATACCCTCGGAGTTACAGTTTCTTCTATAAACAGGACCTTAAATTGATTCTGTTGAATCCATGCCCATAGATCCCCGTGCGAGGATTTAAAAAATTGATTTTATCCTTCTGTTAAACAACCGTGCTAATCGTAACCGTGCTAAATATTTACGCGGGGAGGGAGATTCGAACTCCCGAGGTCAGAGACCATTGGATTAGCAATCCAACGCCTTACCGGGCTGGGCCATCCCCGCATTCGGAGTGGGAGATAATAAACGGGACCGATAAAAAGGTTATGTTAAAACAAATCTTAAAATACCCTATGAATCTTCTCCATAATCAATGGAGGACTGGACCGAGAAATATCGACCGAAGACATTACGTGATATCATAGGTAACGAACGTGCTCTCTCTGCTCTTCGCAATTGGGCAGAACGATGGAACCAAGGAAAAATACCAGACAAACGCGCAGCAATCCTCTCAGGAAAACCAGGGACGGGAAAAACCAGCACCGCTCTTGCTTTAGCTGCAGACCTTGGATGGACCGTCCTTGAACTCAACGCATCAGATGCACGCAATGAAACATCCATCAAACGCGTCGCAACAGCAGGGGCCATCAATGAAACCTTTGACATCACCGGTGGATTTACACCAGTCAGAAAAGGAGGACGAAAACTCATCATTCTGGATGAAGCAGATAACCTCTATGAAAAACTTGACAAAGCAGAAACAGACAGCAGTTTTGGAGACAGGGGAGGAAAAAAAGCAATCATCGATACAATCAAAATCACAAAACAACCAATCATCTTGATCGTCAACGACTTTTATGAATTAACAAAAGGAGGAGGGGAACTACTCAAAAACCTCTGCAACGTCATCCAATTCTACACCGTAAATCCCAGTCAGATCGTCGAGTTATTAAAACATATCTGCAGACAGGAAAATATAACCGCTGACCTCCGTGTACTAAAAACCATTGCTGACCGATCAAAAGGAGATGTCCGATCAGCAGTAAACGACCTCCAATCCCTCAGTTTAAACCGTACACAACTGAACATCGGAGATATCGATGTGCTCGGATATCGTGACAGAGAAACCCTTATTTTCGATGCTTTACGAGAGGTGTTTAAAACAAAAAATCTTCAGAACAGCAGGGATTGTTTGCGTAATAGCGATGTAGAGCCTGAGATGTTTTTACTCTGGATAACAGAAAATTTACCCCGGGAATATCTCGATGTTAAGGACCTTATACGCGGTTATGAAGCACTTTCGAAAGCAGATGTGTTTTTCGGCAGAGTCAACAAAACAAGAGTGTACGACCTCTGGTCGTACGCATGCGATCTGATGAGCAGCGGAGTCACTGTGGCAAAAACCCATAGCTACAGTAATACACAATACATGTTCCCCGCATGGTTGAAACAGATGAAAAGCAATCAAACCGCACGACTGATTCGCGATGGTGTCACAAAAAAAATCGCAACAGCACAGCATGTCTCAAATCAGAAGGCAAAAGAAGTGATTCTTCCGTATTTTCAGACCATGTTTCGAAATAACCCACGATTCGCTTGCAAGATGATAAAACACCTTGATTTCTCAGAAAGCGAAGTAAAATTCATCCTTGGAGAAAAATATCTCCATCGGATGAAAGACATCCTGCAATGCGCTGAAAAAACCGATGAGAAACAAGAAGAAATCGAAATAACCACTCAGCAGACAAGGAATAAAGAAGAAGAGAAAAAAGAAAGCACTGATTTGAAACAACCAAGTATCTTTGATTTTTAATCGTTATTTCTTCAGGTCATCTAACATCTTCATGACATCGACAGCATGCTGTTTGTACTCATCTTTAATCTTGGTATAGGTCTCCTCAGAGATGGATTTTGCACGGTATTGCTTCTCAAGATCTTTTAACAATGAAAGCAACAATGTTTTCTTCGTGCTTAGTGTTTCTTCTGATTCAGAGACTGCCTTCTTTGTTTTCGACCGTTGTTTTTTCAACAAAAGCAACAACACGGCAAGAACGATAACGACAACAAGGAAGACGATGATGATCATCGTGATGTTCAAGGGAGCTTCAGTTGGGTTGTATAACAGAATCTGTATCGCGTTGTTCGCATCAGAACCGTACAGGAGATGTTCTGCTTGGAAGAGACCTTTCTCTGCATAGGTAACAGAAAAAAAGGTGGTGTCATAGAGCAGGGTTTGAATGAAATTTTGTGCACTACCTGGAAGAAGATAGGTCACCTTCAGAGTCAGTGAAGCATCAGGAATCATCGAGAGGTTCGTCGCGCTGAGGTTACAGGTTCGGATATTGCCCGTGATGAGCGGAACGAGGTCTTTCCCAGATTGCAACTCGTTGATTTTCACAGCATCCTGGATATCTTGTTGTATCCAGAACCGCAACGAGGTGACATTTTCTGTTCCCTTATTGGTTACCTTAACGGTTTCCTCAACCTGTAGACCAGTGTTGGTAACGGTAATTGTCACGATTTCTTGGTCGACGACCACTCCCGCATCATTCGCACTCACGCTAGGATACAGCACAAGAAAGGCTAGTACCGAAATGATGATGATTCCTACTGTTTTCTTCATATGAATTCTCCGTTACCATGTGTTTCTTGTTTATGTAGTTTTCTATTTTCAATCTTACGCGAGGTTTCTCGCAAAGATTATGCTATTGGAATTTCTCCGCTTTCTTTAGGATATCGATTCGTTCAGAACCATTATATATAAAAATCAGGTACCAGCCTCGGAAAGTACCAAAGGAAGAATACCTATGACGACTGGAATTGTATATTATTCAAAAACAGGAAACACAAAAGCTGCGGCACAGCTTCTTGCTGAAAAACTCAAACAACAGAACGCATCTGTTGACCTTATCGAAATCGAAGCAGTGAAACGACCAGGGTTTTTTCGTGCGGGACGCGCTGCGATGAAACAAATAGAGTTACCCATAAAAAACACTGATGTGGATTTAGGAAAATATTCAACATTGATTGTTGGGTCACCCACCTGGGCAGGATGTTGTACACCGTTTATTAAAACGTTCTTTTCCTCTGCAAAAAACATGAAAGGGAAAAAAACTGCATTGTTTATCACAAGCGGTGGTGCACCCGATCCACAAGGAAAACCACGACAGATGATGCAGCAAAATCTTACGAATGCAGGAATGAATCTTTCTGATTCCTTCCTTGGTTTGCAGATGAGAAAAGGATCGATCGTAGCAGGGGAACAACATATCGAGAAATTCATCCAATCTTTACTGGAAAAATAAATCTGTTTTGGAAAAAGAATACTACTCTAGTTACATTGATCGCAGCCGACGGATCCGTTCATCAAGGGGCGGATGGGTCGACCAGATCGAGTCACGGAGTGCTCGTTTGAAAGGATTTGTAATGTAGAGTGGTGCAACTGTCTTTGAGCCTTTGGGATCGTCAGGGATATCCGCTTTTATTTTTTCCAACGCTTTCGCCAGGCCTTCGGGGTTACGTGTCAAATACGCTCCGTCAGCATCGGCAAGATATTCCCGTCGTCTTGATATCGCAAGATATGTTAAGCGAGAGAAAATCGGTGCGAGAATAATGAAGATGATAGCGATGACGATAACAATGATATTGCCGCCTCCTTTTCGATCTCCACTTCGTCCACCGGTGAAGAATAACATCCGTAATGCGATCTCAGCGATCAGCGCAATCGCTCCGACGACTCCGACGGTAACCGTCATCACCAGGATATCACGGTTCCGGATATGGCTCATCTCATGACCGATGACACCTTCAAGTTCTTCAGTTTTCAGTTGCTGCAATGCTCCGGTGGTCGCACAGATGATTGAATCCTCAGGTTTATGACCGGTTGCAAACGCGTTGATATCCTTTGAGTCCTGTACATAGACCTTTGGCATAGGTAATCCAGCAGCAAGCGCCATCTCCTCAACTTTATAGAGAAGCATTTTTTCTTCACGATTCTGCGGGTTTGCCGGTCGTGCTCCTGCTGCGGATATCACACTCTGTACAGAAAAAGAATAGGTGATAAGAATGTAAAATATCGCGAGTGGTAGTGCAAGCATCATGGTAAGTATAGGTGGGGCACCAAGGATAAAACCGATAGCAAAAATAACAGAAAAAAGAAGAATGACCATAAAAAGACAGATGACAAGTGTATCGAACTTGTTTTTCCGTATATGGTCCTCTATGAGTCTTGGTTGCTGTGCCATAATTTTCAGAGAATCGACTTGCTTAGAATGATACTTTGGGTACTTCTCGTGATGCTTCTGGGATTTGTAGCATTTGTCGTTCTTTCTTCCCCATCATGCCAGCAAATATGTTGCCTGGGAATGTCTCGATAAGGTTATTGAACTGTAGGACTGAGTCGTTGAAGTGTTGTCGTGAGTATGCGATTTTTTCTTCAGTGTGTGTCAATTCATCCTGAAGTTGTAGGAAATTCTGATTCGCTTTGAGATCAGGGTAGCTTTCCGAAACAGCAAATAACGTTTTTAACGCACCAGTCAGCATGTTATCTGCATCGATGCTATCTTGCGGGTTTTTTGCTGTCATGACCGCAGAGCGCGCCTTGGTTACTGCCTCAAGTGTCTGACGTTCATGGTTCATGTAGCCTTTGACGGTTTCCATGAGATTTGGGATAAGGTCTGCCCGTCGTTTGAGTTGCACATCGATTTGTGCCCATGAGTTATCTATGCGGTTTTCGTATCTGATGACTCGGTTGTAGTAGCTGAAGAACCATAGTAGAATTACTACAACTATCAGCAGTACGACAAGTCCTATTATTAACATTAGGTCCATAGTATGCCTCCTCAGGGATAGGTGTAATAAGATGTTTTATTTAAACATATCGTGAAAAAAGAATCGACCAAAGAAATGCTCATTTCTTTTTCGCTTTAAAAACCTCGAAAGCTTCCTTTGGTGTCGCGTTCTTATGGACGATGGCGTTGACTGCTTTTACCATGTTGACCGGGTTTGCGCTTTGGAAGATATTTCGCCCCATGTCCACACCGATTGCACCTGCTTGTATCGCATCGTATGCCATCTGTAATGCTTCATCTTCCGGTTGTTTCTTCCCACCTGCTATCACTACAGGTACTGGGCAGGATTCTATGACGTTCTCAAACCCAGGGACATAATAGGTTTTTACGATATGAGCGCCAAGTTCGGCAGCAATACGAGAAGCAAGGCTCATGTATCGAGCATCCCGTTTCATTTCCTTACCCACCGCAGTTACTGCAAGGACAGGGATTCCGTATCGTTCTGCCTCGTCGATGTACTGGGTCATCCCAAGGATGGTGTCCCGTTCAAATTCCGCTCCAACAAGGATCGAGTATGCCACACCAGAAGCGTTGAGTCGGATCGCATCCTCGATGGAGACGACAGTACCTTCATGGAGGAGTTTCGGACCGATTATGCTTGTTCCTCCAGAGACACGCAAGACGATGGGAACATCGATGGTGGGGTTGATGTAGTTTCGAAGCGCACCCCGTGTCAGCATTAAGGTGTCGGTGTATGGTAGCAAAGGATCTACCATGCAATTCAGTTGTTCAAGCCCTGATGTAGGACCCATGAAGTACCCATGATCGACCGCGAGCATCACAGTGCGGCCGTCTTTTGGTTTAATGATTCTGGAAAGTCGATTTTTCATACCCCAATCCATATGCTGTTGCCTCCGTTTTCCTGGTAAACGACGCAGGATTATATAAATTATCACTGTGTTTGAAGAGTACACGATGGTTTTTGTCAAACAAGGGGTATTTTGGAGGAGACCTTGTAATTTGATTGTAGTGGAAAAATATAAGTCTTCCTGTTGTATTTCAGGGTAGTAATGATGGAGAGGAAAGAATACCCAATTGGGATTGTCGTATTCATCATATTCATCATTGGGCTTGATGTGGTGTACTTATTCACCCTGGTTACTAATCTACTTTTTATGAACGGGTATCTCAGACAGTTTCTCTCATTTTCAATAGATTCAATCCTGATGTGGAATGATGTGTTGTTCGTGATGCTCTCGTTAGGTATCGTTCCCTATGGTTTTATCAAAAGAAAAAATTGGGCACGAATCTTTGCAGTTGTGTTTCTCTCATGGTCGTTATTCAGAGTGATTATGTATATCTCTATGACCGGTGAAAAAATCATTGGTTTTCTACTCTTAGCCCTTTTGGTTATATTGCTTATGTATCTTTTTATGTCACTGGTGAAACAATACTTCGGAAAGATTTCCATAGCTATCGTTCCCTCCGAGGTCATAAGGGAATATACCTATGGTCTGTATACCTTACATTCGAAGCTGGTTCGACTTAAAAATGGAAAAAACCAGATCATCTATTTTTTCAGTAAAAGAAAACCAAAAAGTGGTACTCCTGCGGTCTTTCCAGAGGGATTTACGGTTGAAGTAAGCGAAAGGTCAGGTTTACCGTATTTAAAGAAAGAGATGCTTTAAAATCTATGGACTTTTGCTCTTTACAAAAAACATTCAGTAGACACCCTTTTTGACAGCCGTTCTTTTTTCTGTTGGCAAACCTTTTTTATGGGTTATGATGTTACCAGTCCTTACAATAAGGGAGGCAGACTATGCCAAGTATTGAGAATTTAGAACCAAAACTTGTATGGAAACATTTTGATGAAATTAGGAAAATCCCACGATGCTCAAAACACGAGGAAAAAATCAGAGAATACATTGTTACTTTCGCAA
>DATMWV010000161.1:0-10770 GCA_035562195.1 Thermoplasmatota archaeon | reverse complement strand
TCACAGGATTACGAAAAAGAGGAGAAAAAAAAGGTGTCTGTATCCTCCAAGAATTTGAAGTTGATGAAAAAATCATGGATGACTATTTTAAAAAATCCCGCCATTGTTATATTCATTCGAGATTCAAGTCGGTCTCAGGATATGGATGGGTGTTTTCTAAAAAGGAACATCTCAATATTGGATTTGGAATCATTCAAGCATCCAAAAACCAAGATCAAAAACTTAATCTTCTTGAGTGTTATCGGGAGTATATCGCCTTATTAAAAGAAAAAGACCTCATCCCCAAAAACCTCAAAGAAACCCCAATAAAAGGCGGAGCTTTACTGACTCATCCTTTAGTAAAAACCTACGGGAATCGACTTCTGCTCATCGGAGACGCAGCTGGTTTTATCAATCCGTTATCCGGTGAAGGAATTTATTACGCGATGGCATCAGGTCAAATCGCTGCAGAAACCATAGCTGAAGCATTGGAAAAAAGACAAACAACAGAAGAGTTCTTAGCAAAATACCAGACACGGTGGCAACAGGATTTTGGAAAGGATATCAATCTTATTTTAAAAGTTGTCAAACGAGGGAGCATGCAGTATGCAGAAAAGGTCTTTCAAATAGCGAGTAAAGACCCAGTTCTGACAGACCTCATGATTGGGGTCATCACCGGACAGTTGAGTGTACAACAATCGAAATGGAAGATAGTAAGAAGATTTTTTTATAGCTCATTGAAAAACCGCTTACATTTGTTAAAATAACGAGAAAGGTGCTTTCGACATGAAAAAAAAAATATGTATCATTGGTGCTGGTATCGGTGGTTTGACTGCCGGTGCACTTCTTCTAAAAAACGGATATTCCGTTGATATTTTTGAAAAGGAACCAACAGTTGGTGGAAGAGCACTGTCCTTAGAAATGTCATCCCAAACCTTAGAATCCTACAAACAGACATTGGCCAAATTCAATACATCTATTGTTTTTTCTGAACCCTCACTTGAAGAGATCTTTCAAAATAAGATGTTTGAAGGCTACACTCTTGACTTAGGATTCCATATGATCGGAAGTGGAATCGTCAACAAACTCAGAACTATCATGATGGAATATTTTGAGAACATCACGATATATCAATCCAGGTTATATGAACAGAAAAACGCTCACTTCGGTTATTTTGTCACCACAGCGGATAAACTTTCGATGCTTCCCAATATCATAACACTGCTTCTTTCCGGTGAAAAAACCATGAAACAGCTCGATACTGTCTCTATGACAGAGACGATAAAAAAATATGGAAAAGGAAAAATGAAGACAGTATTAGAGGTAAATCCCCGTTTAATCAGCACGATAAACAATCTTGATTTGATTTCAACAGGCGAAGTGTTCAGAACTCAAAAAGACATGAGATTAGGTGGTGTAAATTACCCAAAGAACGGCCTCCTGAAAATATCCCAAACCATTGCTGATTATATCGAAAAAAACGGTGGAAAAATCCATCTGAATTCACCGGTATCAAAAATTATCATCAACAACAAGAAAGCAGAAGGAGTCGTTGTTGCTGACAAAGAACAGATGTTCGATACCATCCTATCAAATATATTAGTCCAACATCTTTTTACCATTGCAGACGAACAACAGTTTCCAAAGGAATACGTCACTACCCTTAAGGCTCTTGAGGGAACCGGTAGTCTTTGCGCGTATTATTCTCTGAAACAGATTGATCCACGATTATTGGGAAAGACATTTATTTTCATTGAACGGGACGTTGGAGTTGATGGAAATGATGCCGTCGGAATGATTGATTTTATCACTGCGAAGACGGAAACAGGATTAGCACCCTCGTCACATTACCTTGTCCAATCGTACATTATCTGCACACCAAAAGAAGCAAGGGATAAAAAAATACTCAACAAACTTAAAGCAGCGTTAGATAAAAACTTAGAACGGATCATTCCTCAGTATCATTCACAGCTACAATGGGCTATTTATCCTTCGATCTGGCATCTCGATGGTGTTGCAAAAACCCTTGTGAACACAAAACCAGACATACAGACCCCTGTTGAAAACCTTTACATCATCGGCGATTGTGTCAAAGCACCCGGTATCGGAATTAACTGTGCGATAAATTCTGCACGAATCATCCAAGATATGCTTAGTAAAACTGTTTAATTTAATAATGATTTTTACCAGGTCTATTCTCGAAAAAGATATCTTGGTCTCGTAGAGTAATTAATATAATCACCATCTCTATTCACAACAACGGATTACGATGTTCCTGGTGCCTTAATGTCTGTGAAATTAACGATGAAAGAGCCTTATACAAAAGGGAGGTTTCTTTCAAAAAAGTTTAGAGGTTATTTCGATTTACTCAGACCCTTTACGTTACTAGCTCCCTTTTTTGTCTCGATGTTCATCATGTTCGCAAGCCTTGTCTACAATGATAGATTCGTTGATTTCCCGAACTGGTGGATTATCATTGGTCAAGCAAGTCTAACGTTAGCTTTTCTTAACGGAGCCTCAAACGCATTGAATCAAGCAACAGATGTAGAAGCAGATAAAATATCAAAACCCTATCGCCCGATTCCCCGTGGCGTTGTCGAACGGGATGAAGCACAAAGTATCGCGTACATCCTGTATCTTTTTGCCCTGTTGCGGGCGGTAACAATCAATACATGGTTTGGAGTATTTGTTTTTCTCATTATGGTGTTTACAGTGGTATACTCTCTTCCACCTCGGATGAAACGATTCCTTTTTGTTAATCAAGTATGGATTGCCATCCCCCGAGGGTTATTCGCAATCCTTGCTTCATGGAGTGTCTTTGGTGACCCGTTCCAGCCAGTACCATTAACGATCGGTTTAATTGCATTGGTATTTTTCATGGGGGCTATGACAACGAAGGATATCGTTGATTGTGAAGCTGATAGAAAAACAGGGACACGGACTCTTATCAATACGTTTGGTATAAGAAAAGCAGCATTCATATCGCTTCCTTTCCTTATGATTCCGTTCGCTATGATACCGGTCTTTATTCATTACCATATGATTAACGTGTATTTTTTACCGCTGACGATTTTTATCATCCCTAGTTTCTTTATCTTCTATTTAATGTTGAAACAGCAACAAAGTCAAACCTTAGAAAATGTTCAAGCTTGGTCATTGATGTATGTGACTTATCTTTTTTATGCAATCGGATTTACCGCTCTTATTATTTTAGGAGAATTAGGGCAACTGAGTTTTATTTCTGCCATCTGATTGCCCTGTACATGTCTTTTTACTAATTTTTTTAAAAATAAGGAGAAATATTGGCAAAGAGGGAGCTCTCTATATTAAAAAGGTTCTTATATACATAAAACAACTCTTTTATATAGAAATATTTAATAAATACAAAGAAAGGAGACCTATGCGAGGGTCGAACATATTCGTAGTTGGCATACTTCTTTTACTTATCATACCAGCGGTAAGTCTGCCAGGATCTTCGCAAGACGAAGGAGTACCCTCTTGGGGCACAGACTATAAAGAATGGTCCTATCGACAAGAGCTCCTGCTGCCCATTCAAACAAATGATTCTCTTTCTCATTATCAACCAATTGATCTCCGCCTCCGATTCGAAAACCCATGCTGGACAGAAAATGAGAATTATACTTCGATTCGGGTGGCTTGCTGGCATGAAGGAACATGGTTCGATCTCGAATCACAAATCTATTCGCTTGAAAAGATCCTAGGAGAAACAAAAGGTATCAGTGAGTGTAACGTTATTTTTTTAGTCCCAGCTTTCGCAGATGGGACTGAACGGTATTTCATGTACTACGATGAAGCTCAAACATCAAAACCGAATTATAAGGACCATGTCACCATTGAAGATATGAATTATTCTTCATCGCCCTTACCTGAGATATCCGCAGTAGCAAAATTCTATGGAATAAAAGAAGACGGATATTGTATCTATGGGGTAGGACAAGAGGGACAGTTGTTGGATAGATCCTGTGCTCAGGTGGTCGTGAAACAGAAAAAAAATTGTAAGGAATTTGATATCATTGATTCCGATCAAATCGTTTCATTTGCGTTTTCCTATTATTATGGGGAGAACGAAAAAGATGAAAGCTCATCGGATCAGGTATTTATCGATAAGAAAATCCTCATCGATGGGAACCTCATGGTTGAGTTTGGTATATTTAGCGAATCCAAAAAGAAGGATGTTCAGACGACTGCGGTGTATCGATATTATTATTGTCCTATTGAAGAAAAACGCATCAATGTGCATGTGAAACATGAGATGTTAAAAGATGCGACCGTGCAAGGTATTGATAATATTGACGGACGATTTGGTTCTCTTATCTCGTTAAAAGCACGGAGCGCCGCTGTTGAGTCCTTAAATTTTGGAACTATCTATCCGTATCTCAATTTTTATGGCGACAAAGATAAGGTTGAACAATATCAATTAAACCAAAATCCTTCCACAAAAGAACGAGAATGGGTCATCTCCTATAAAAATGACGCAAGTCTCGGATCAGAAGCATGGCTCTCCTATGGATACGGAAAAAAAGGAATAGCAAATGCAGTCCTCTTTGCTTCCAATCAAGGAATTGTATCATCAGGTACTGACGAACGTGACGGCGTCCAATTAAAAGTCGCAGAAAAGGAATATGTCAACTTCCTTGGAACTGAGGTAGATTACGTTTCCATTAATTTCGGAAGGCATTCGTTCGAACCAGGACATAGTCATGATGTAACAATACCTGCAGATCTCGTCGTCCAATTTGACGCAGAAGTCTATGCTTCCGAAACTGGTGGATATGAAAGTGTTCAAAAAGAGTCCTTTTTTTATAAAGCATTACTGCAATCTCGCAGATATTCTGGTGATATCCCATTTGAACGAGAACAAAAAAGATTCAATGTTACAATCATCCCTCGTTTTGGAGGAACACATTTATCACATCCATGGTTATCGAACCTCACCAGCAGTGCGTTTCCAGTGATGTGGATTGAACTCCATCGTGAAGGACGTTTGGTTGCTGAAAGCGCTGCAAATCGCTCTCTTTTAATGCGAGCGAAGAAAACCTTTTCAAGTGTCCTGGAAGGCGACTATCTTATCAAAGTATTTGTCAAATGGGGGAATAAGAAGGTTTTCACGGGATCGACAATCCTTCATTTGAATAAAGACAAAAAAGTAAATGTTTTTTGTACCTGGGAACGGACAATAAAATTCACATTTCTTGATCAAAACGGACAAGGGATATCAGGGGTTCAGGCTTGGTTAACCAATAAAGATGGTGTTCTGTACGATGAAAACATTACCCAAAATAATGGAGAAATAATAATCAGAGCACCCTTTGATAGAAGAGATCCTTATGTTCTGCGAGCAGAATACAAAGGTCTGACTATTTATGATGGAAAGCTCCAAAAAACTATAAGAAAATTGAATAAACAAGTTATCCTGGAGCTCTATGATCTCACGGTCGTTATTACCGATATTCTTGATTTACCACCAGGAGTGGAACTGACACCAGTTCTGGTTACACCTGATGGCAATAAAACAGTTCAGATAACGCCCAAAGGAAACAATAAAGGATCATTTTTATTTGAAAATGTTCCTGCAGGTGATTACAATCTTCAGATCAATTTCGGTGAATTTATCGACGAGATCCATGTGACCATCCCAAATGCAGGAAATACGACTGTTATGAAATTTTCAGCAATGTTTAATCTCATAATTGATTTATTTGATTCTAAAGGAAATAAATTACTCAATGAGGATATAGAATTTCTTATCATCCGCGATAATAGAACCGTAGCCAAAACAAAGGAAAAAACTATCTCTCTTCCTCCCGCCCGTTATTCAATTAATGCGTATCTGGACAATGAACTTATCGGAGTAAAACCTGTGGAACTTACCAATGATAAACATCTGACGTTTGTGACTACGATAGAATCCTTATTCCCACTCGCCCTGTCGATGGTTTTTTATGTGTTGTTTGGTCTTCTTGTTATTCTGACCATCTTAAAAAAATTTTCACTGTCTTCATTATTAAAATCATTAGCGATTCTTCTGGTCATTTTATCGTTTTTCCAACCTTGGTGGTTATTCACTGGAACGAGTGCGATGCTTCCAGCAGAAAAAACCACTGCATTGTATGTCAACCCAGCGATGATGATAGAAACCAGAAAGTACTATGGGGAGGTTTCGCTGAATCTAGCAGAAATGCCTGATGTCTTCCTGATGTTTCTTGGGGGGATATTACCGCTTGCTTCACTCGTGTGTATCAGTTTGGGTATCGGCATTATTCTAAAAAGAACAATGAAAAAAAAGTATGCATTTCTGTTAAGTATCATCGGAATAATTCTTTTAGGAATTCTTTTATCAGCATTTTCGTATGGGACAACACGCTTGATAGAGACAAGCCTTGGTCCAGTTCAAGGAGAAGATGACCTCTCTGCGTCATTTGGTTCAGAAGATGTAATGATACATGCAAACTGGGGTTTTAGCGCAGGATTCTATCTGATCTGTATCGCAATAATTGTTACGGTTTTGGCAGTCCTCTTAGATATCAGGATGAGGCTGAAGCTGAAAAAAGAATTGTGATAATTGCAAAACTGAACGCGAAAAGAAAATACGTTGTATACATCACGGTCCAGGCTGATGTGTTTTCCCGTTTTGTATTTTTATGTTTATGCAGCATTAACCATCCGATAATAATACTTAAGACACTAAGCAATGAAAGAGGAAAAACCTCTGTGGGAAGGACATGAAAATACACCAGCGGTATAATTAAACTAAATGCACTGATCATAAATACAAGGGCGAAGAGGGAGGCTATTTTCAAACCATAGACATTTACCAAGGTTTTCGTACCTACTGTCCGGTCTGCTTCCGCATCTAAAATGTCTTTGGTTGTTGTTCCACCAAATAGAAACAGAGCAGCAACACAACCCATCCATAGGGGGAGTGGGTCAAATGGATTTCCAAACACACTCCAGGAACCAAGAATAGCTAAGAAGCCTCTTGGGAGCGCTACCCATAGTTGGTTGAGGAACAAATATTTTTTCATACGTGGTGCGAGTGAGTAGGTGATGGAAAAAAAAGCAATAAGGGCGATAAAGACGCTGAAGATAATGTGTACAGTAAGAGAGAGCATGAACGCTCCGGCATATAAGAAAAAAGAAAGCTGGAAGGCTTCCGTTGTGGTTACAATTCCTTTTGGTATCGGGCGATAGGGTTTTGACAACGCGTCTTCTCTCCAGTCTGTCGCTTGATTTAAAACGTTAGAAGCACCGTTGAGCAATGCAAAGCAGAAACTTGCTGAAAAAATCGTATAAAGAAGGGAGATTATTGAATGATCAGCGTTTTGAGAACTTACAAGACTTGCAATGATAACGCTGCTCGATACAATTAGGGGTGCTAGAAGGGTAAACGGTCGTAGGAGTGTAAGATACACGCATATCTTATGAACTACATCCTCACCTGAACCATTCATAAAGATATGGTGCTTCTTTATTTTATATAAATATATCTTTACGTTTCTTATCAAAAAATTTTATGTAAATAATTAAGAAAATATCTGTTTTAGACGAGTGACCCCATGGATTTGACATAGAAGGTCATCTACGGCCTTTGGAACCAGATCTGCCCATGGTTCATCCTGGATCATCCGTCTGCGTATCTCTTTTCCAGAATATCGTTTCCGATCAAAATATGTCGTTCCTTTCACCACATACCCTTTCTCGGAGAATAATTTTCTTGTAAACGGATTGTTTGCAATGATCAGATCAAAATCAGAGACGATGGAACAGACATGGTCAACCCATTTGGGGGGATCGTGTATATCAGGAATAGAAACAATGCGATAGTTATGAATATCCACTGCATCTAAAGACTGTCTGATCATCTGATATCGCTCAGTTTCTGAAAAAGGATTATCTAAAGTATCATGATATTGAGACGATCCGATACCTATGATAATCTTCTCATACTGTGTAGCCAATCGTTGTAACAACAAGAGATGCCCCATATGGAAGGGTTGAAAACGCCCGATAAACAACGCTTTCATATCAAACCTACGAATTTGTACATCGAGATTTTTTTCCTTTCGTTAATCGGAAGAGGGGATGTCTTCGTTAATTTCTCTGTTCTTCGGAACGAAGAGATGCTTGTATCTTCCTCTCTGATTCTAGTTCCACTTTTCCTATGATTCTCGGGGGACGCATCTCTTTTAATTTTCGTAAGAGTTCGTCTTTTCCACTGCCAACGAGTGCGGTTTGGAGGACATCAGTTAACGTCTCAACAGGGATGATTTCAACTATTTTCTTGTATTTATCTTCGATTAGCACATCATTGAGATTCGCTTTCGGGATAATTACGGTTTTAATCCCTGCCTCAGCGGCTGCTTCGATTTTTGCTGTAACACCACCAATGGGAAGCACGGTTCCCCGAATACTTATCGAACCGGTCATGGCGACATCCTGTCGTACAGGGACATTTTCCATTGCTGAGATGACCGCGGTTATCAGAGAAATGCTTGCTGAGTCACCCTCGACACCCTCATAAGTGCCGATAAATTGAATATGAATGTCATGTTTTGAGATATCTCGCCCCATATATTTTTTGATAATCGCAGAGATATTCTGAACCGATTCTTTCGCGATATCCCCAAGTTTTCCTGTGGCTATCACCTTTCCTTCTGACTGCGATCCTGCGGGTGTTACTTCTGCGACAATCGGTAGGACTAACCCAGAGAACTCACTCATTGAGGGATCCGCAGAATGCACCGCAAGGCCATTGACCACGCCGACTTCATCGCCTAAGGTCCTAAAGGAACGATAGCTCTTCTGTGACTCTAATGCTCGATCTGAGACTTGTTGTTCTAATGACCGCGCGATACGTTTTGCTTCAATGACATGCTGTTGTGTGATTATTTTATCTCCTCGCTCATAACCGATATCCCCCGCGACTCGGATCAAACCACCAAGTTCACGTAATCGTAATGAGAGTTTCCCTTTCCGACCTGCTCTTCGTTGCGCCTCATGAATGACTTCTGCGACTGCTTCTTTATTGAAGTGATGGATCTTCCCATCTTTCTTTACCTCTTGAGCCACGAACCGGATGAGTTTTTCTCTATTTTCCTGGGTGTCATCCATGACGCTGTACAGATAACTTTCATATCCATACCCTCGAATTCGTGAGCGTAATGCAGGATGCATGCCATTTAAAGCATCGAGGTTCCCTGCTGAGACCAGGATAAAATCACAGGGCGCAGGTTCTGTTTTTACCATGGCACCGAAACTTCGTTCAGACTGCCCGGTAATTTGAAATTTTTTCTCCTGAATAGCGGTGAGCAAATGTTGTTGTGATGGTAAACTTAAGGTATTGATCTCATCGATATACAATACTCCTTTATGCGCCCGATGGATAGCGCCAGCTTCTACGAGTTGATGTGGTGGTGTTTCTAGACCAGCAGATTGAAATGGATCGTGTCGTACATCTCCAAGCAACGCACCAGAGTGTGCAGCGGTTGCATCTATGAAAGGAGGGACGTCATTTTTCTCATGGGAGACTAAGAGTTTGGGAATCATCTGTATTTCTCTCCTTTGAGAAAATCCACCTCGTGCGACGATAAGGTAGACCATGACTGCGGCGATTACACCAAAAATTGCATATTCGAAATGACCGGTCACCATTGCTCCTATAAGAGAGAGTGTCACTATCAATAAAACAATACCCAGGATCATGCTATTTTGTTGTTCAACTTTTCGTTTCGCTTCCTCTCGTTGCATTCGAATGATTTCATGTGCTTTTCCTGCGGGAACGACACGGATGGTTGGGGTATTGGTATCCTCATTGTTCGGATAGACGATGATATCTTCGAGTTCTCCTTTAGGTAAAAACTCAGTCATGGCGCGAGCGACCATAGATTTTCCGGTGCCTGGATCTCCAATGAGCATGACATGTCGTTTCTGTTCGGCTGCTTTCTTTACGATAGCAACAGTTTGATCTTGTCCGATGACTTGATCTAAGAGGTTTTCTGGGACTTTGATGTCCTCTGTGGTTGTGAATTTTATGTTCTGAATCCAGACATCAATTGGAGGTAATTCCTTTGTATCTTGTTCATTTTGTTCTGGTTGAACGTTTGTTTGTTTTGTTGACATGGTAAAAACTTCCACTCTACGAGATCGTGATAAAACGTCTTCGTTTGAAATTCATCGACATATACGCATTTCATATATCAATTTTTTTCTTCCCAGGAAATTGCATCGCCGTTGGTTTTATAATACAATAGTTCATATCCTTAGATGATGGCTTTTGACAGAAAAACACTGGTGATTCCAGATAAGACCTTGTTTGATGAAACTGTCATTGTTACCAAGGGTGATGTCGTCATTGGCGATCGTTCGCTTGTGAGGTTTGGGGTAAACACGGATGGTCGAATTTTTGTTGGCGAACATGCGATTATCGATGGGAATCTTGATTCTCCTCATGATGTGCGTGTGGATATTTTTTCTTCAATAGGGGGGGATATCAGAAGTGGAGGTAATGTTTATTTAGGGGAGAAAACGAAAATTAAGGGAGCTTTGTCGCTTAAGGGGGATTTGGATGTCGGTGATAGTGTTGAGATTGAGAAGGGGTTTGAGGCGAAGGGATGGATTAATATAAGGAACCCGGTCCCCATCGTTATATATATTTTTGTATATCTTTTTCAATTGTTAAAGATGGGACGAAGCGAAGAAATCGAACGGATTCTTGAAGAACTTGAACAAAACGACGGAGACACCATCCCGATTTCCGAGTCTTTTCTCTTT
>DATMWV010000160.1:0-3174 GCA_035562195.1 Thermoplasmatota archaeon | reverse complement strand
GGGAACATCGATGTCGCTCATCTGCCAACTTGTAGAGTTTCCTCTGCTTGCAGCGAGGGCAAAACCGATGTCCATTTTTCCGGCATTTCTTCGACAGATACTTCTGTGCTCTTCCCTCGTCGGAGATCAGCTTATAGTAAGCGTTGAAGTCCATGCGGCACCCTTATCATAGGTGCCAGAACAGGATCAATTACCTTATATTGTTTAAGCCATACAATGGCTTCATCTACTGTGGCACATTCCGCTAAGAGGCTGTCTGGCAAGTTGAACGTCGCAATCTTTTTTTTAAAGGAAAACTCAGGGGATTCAGATTTAGGACACAATGCCCAATCAAAAAACAAACCTTGATCGTTCATGCCTCCTTGAGCTTGTCGGAAGAAAAATAGCTGTTTCCACCCAAAACAAATTCTTCCATAGCCTTTTCTGGACCGCTCAATAAACCATATTTCGACGTCAGTTGAATAGTTGCCATCTTCATTGTTGCCCACTAGTACGCTATCCCCTTTATCACGATTAAATATAGTACATGCTAATGCATTGCCATGAGAAAACAAGAAAGCGGCAGTTATAAGAAATAAGGATAAGATTTTTATCATATTGAAACCCAGACAAACGTGCTGAGGGGAATTATCATTTTGAGCTTTTGTATTTTCGCATAACAATTAATATACCCAATTGGTCAGTAGTGTCCCAACGTTAGTCAAATAAATTCAGCTGGTTATCCAGCGGCAGCCCCGTTTCTTTGTAATCAGCACCCGAGAGAGCCTGTAAAATGGGGCTTTTCTCGAAAAGGGTGACGCTTAAAATCTGTAATATTATGTAAAGGCTCCGGTCCAGGCCGAGCCGCTTCTTGGCGATCGCCACAAGGACGTAGACGGAGATGGCAATCCAGATCTGAGTTTTCACGGCATTCTCGGAGGTGCCGTAGAAGGCTTTGATCCGCAGATGCTGTTTGATCCATTTGAAGAACAGCTCGATCTGCCAGCGGCATTTGTAGAGGCGTGTGACGGTGAGGGCCGGCAGCGTAACGTTGTTGGTCAGGAAGACGAGCCTTCGATCCTGCTCGCGGTCGTAAAAGCGGATGCGCCGCAGCAGCTCGGGGTAATCCTTCTTTGCATAGAAGCCGTGAAGCGCCACGATCTGATCGCACTGCAGCCCTGTCGCCTTGTCCACGGGCTGAGAGTAGAGCTGCTGGAACCGGAAGCTGCTTTTGGCCCGGATGACGAAGAAGGCTGATGCTTGATGGATCCGGTAGAGCCGACCGAAGTCCAGATAGGCGCGGTCCACGACATAGACCGCTCCCGCCTCGAAGGGAATCTCGTCGAGGATGTTGACCTCGTGAACCCTGCCATGGGTAATGACGGCAATCGTCGGGATGTTGCCCCGCAGATCCAGTAGGGCATGGAGTTTCACAGCCTCCTTGTGCTTGCGGAACATGGCCCAGGGGAAGAGCGACAGGCACAGCTCGATCGTCGTTGCGGCCAGGGCATAGACGCTCTGATCCCACTCGATGCCGAAGGAGTCGTTGGCGTAGAGGTTCCGGGCCTCGCCGATGAGCCCCTGAGCAAAGTCGGCGTAGATCCGCCAGTCGCGTACCTGATTGGCATGGGCCAACGTGTTGCGGGAGACCTTCCCGCGAGTGCCCATGTGATAGAGTTTCTGATTGGCCGACCGCAGACAGGCCTGGATGTCCCGCAGGCTCTCCCGGTAGGTGAGCTGGGCGAAGGCCATGCGCAGATACTGGTCCCAGCACGAGAAGCTCTTGATCTTGTAGTTGCCGTTGTAGCGATCGACACAGTTGCGAAAGTCGTGTCTCGGCAGCAAGTCCATCAGTTGAGAGAAGATCGTCCGACCAGCGTTCATCAGCTATCTCCTTCCGCGGGGATGCGGAAGTATGGCACTGGGCAGAGATAGAGTTCAAATCGATTATGGACATTTTTTCTCTCAAAGGGGCATTACCGGAGGATTTCCGCCAATCGTCAAATCCAACGTTGGGACACTACTGCTAATTGGTAATTTCTGAAAGATGATGCAAATTTACTTCAATTCATGAAAAATGAAAAGTGATGATGACTGTTTGAAAGAGAGTATAACACTAAAAATTACCGGACGCTTGACTTCAGGAAGGAGTTTTAGGCGTTGACTGCCGTCAGACAGGCAGATAGGGGCGTCATCTACAAGTTTTTGTTCTTTAAATAAGAAAACACCGATGCATGACATCAAGGTTTTATGTTCAGGCTAATATTATTTTCGTATATCAAATCATACTTCTGCCGTATTGGAAAAAGATGGCATTTAAGGTAACGATACATCAGAATTCATCTTAGGACGTACCGGTAGATGGACAACAGAACCTTTCAAGATCGTCGGAAAAAGCCCACCCCCATTCTGAGTCGATATGCTTTGTCCGGTCGAAGGTGTTCTTTTAGACGCACAGAAGATCGGCGCATAGGCGGATACGTTGACCAATACGGTCACGACTTATTTTGTTTTCTGCTTCTTATTGCGGGGCTGAATATTCTGGATGCCTTTTTTACTGTAATTATTCTGGAAAGTGGTGGCGTGGAGGTCAACCCTCTAGTACGATGGGCTCTCGATTCTTACGGGCACAGTGCATGGTCTCTGAAGTTTGCAGTGGTTTCCTGCGGAGCGATCCTTTTGTGTCTGCACAGTCATTTTCGGATGGCCAAGGTATCCATAATGGTCATCGCTGTCCTCTTTAGCGGCGTTGTGATTTATCAACTCCTGTTGTTGCGATATATCTCCATGTGAAGACCTCTGGCAAATATGCCCTGATCCGCTAATTGATAACTGATGCGGTCTGGCCGTTTGAAACATTTTGTAGTTGGAACAAGGTTTACTATTCCAACGATTATCATTTGTATTCTTTCATTTCTCGCCAAATTCCAATTTCAACCCTTTCAGGAAGGAGTCAATGCTCAGTAACCTCCTGACTATCCACTTTAACGCGTCAAAATCGACGGAGAGGATGTTTCCAACAGTTGACGCGCACAATGAAGGAGACAGAAAACTGCCTCGTTTGGTTGGAAATGGAGTTGGAAAAAATAAAAGGGGTTAACTGCAATGGAGTTAACCCCTTGATTTATGGCGGGCGATCTGGGGCTCGAACCCAGGACCTTTGGTTCCGGAGTGCGAGAACGGGCTATATCACTG
>DATMWV010000159.1:0-9834 GCA_035562195.1 Thermoplasmatota archaeon | reverse complement strand
TATTTATGGATAACAAATGGTACCGAAAAGAGTTTTTTTCACGAAAGGCGTCGGGAGACATAAACACGAGCTGCAATCCTTTGAACTTGCGTTGCGTGATGCAGATATCGAACAGTGCAACCTTGTGTATGTCTCAAGCATCATCCCACCGCATTGTACGATCATCTCAAAAGAAAAAGGTGTAAAAGAGCTTAATGCTGGTGAAATCACCTATGTTGTGATGTCGAGGAATTCGACGAATGAACCGAACCGACTGATTGGCGCAGCGGTTGGTATCGCAGTCCCAAAGGATCGATCCCACTATGGGTACATCTCCGAGCATCATGCGTTTGGTATCACCGGGAAGAAACTTGAGGACTACACAGAGGATCTTGCAGCAACGATGCTAGCGACCACTCTTGGTTTAGAGTTCGACCCTGACAAGGCATGGGATAAAAGAAAACAGGAGTATAAGATGAGTGGACAGATCGTTCGCACCCAGAGCCACGCTCAGACCGCTGAAGGTGATAAGAACGGGTTGTGGACCACAGTGATCGCTGCTGCGGTATTCATGGAAAACGACGGATGATATCGTACACCTGCATGTTTTTTTTGTTCTGCTGGAATAATACGGTTGTTCGATTTATTACTCTGCCTCAGATATGATCAGGGCGTACCAGGCTAGTCCGCCGAATTTCTTCACACCGAAATCAAAGTAGTCCATCAACCACCAGGAAGCTTTCTTTGGGAACGGTGAGGTGAAATTCACCAAGTAGATGTCGTGAGAGACAACGTTTGCATCATTATGTTGTGTTGGAGTCGGGGAGGGGTTCGCGAGATTCTGGAAGGGATCGGACAATGCGATGGAACCGTTCGGGTGAATTCCAGCGACCGCGACGTAATGTCCAAGAAACGTCTGAAAGAGGATCGCGTTTGAGTTGTAGAGGAGAAGATTCAGGATAATCCCACTGTTGTTCTGGAGTCTTTCAGCGATGAGTGAAAAATCCGGGTTCCATATTGATTCTACGGTATACTGATTTTGTAGGCCAGCATCTTGGATCCATTGTTTTACTCCTTTTTCAAGGAACATCGCATGTGTCCCTGCGTATCCGCGGATAATTGGATATTGACAGAGATTGGTGTTGCAGTACCAGGCAAGCTGCTCGATAAGTTCTTTGGCGCCTCTTCCGTGTCTCCAACGCGTCTCTAGATCGTTGACGTTGTTGAAGTTATGATCATCAACCTCTGGACCAGGAAATGGATCTCCGATTGTTGTATAGCTTCTCACAAGGGGGTACGTGTCGTTTCCATCACCAGGGTATCCAAGAAAGTCTTCATGCTTCGAATCAAACCACCAGAAAATCTCCGCAAGACTTGTTGGAGCGCAGAAGGACCAAAGTCCTCCGATTAGGAGCCATTTTCCTCCAGCTTTCCAGTCAGATTGTTTCTGATCAAAATCAGGCAGACCTTGCGGCGCGTAGTTCGGATAAGCCGGAAGAAAGTACCATCCCTCTCCACTAGCGGTCTCAGATGATTTCTTATTCGAGTCAGAGCTCAGTACAGAAACAGAAAAAGTAGAAAGAAACAATATGACAAAAACTGAAGCTGTACAAATGCTCTTTTTATTCATTTTCTCCCTATGGATTCATTATATGTCTTGTACTATTTATACTATGTCTCTCTACGTATTATCATCAATGATATCGAATCACTGATTCTTTCACACCATCTTCTAAAAAGAATTTATATGTAAGTTCGTAATAACCCTCATTCATGAAAGGAGAGCTGTCTATGACGCAGGATTTTGTAAAGTTGTTTGAAGATCTCACCATCAATGATGTTCCGTCGGTTGGTGGGAAAAATGCCTCCCTTGGAGAAATGATTCAGAACCTCGGAAAGAAAGGAGTCCGAGTACCCTCAGGGTTTGCAATTACCGCGTATGCTTATAAATATATGATTGAGAAAGCAGGCATAGATGTGAAAATAAAAGAGATTCTTAAGGACCTCGACACCCATGATGTGACGGATCTTGCCGTGCGAGGCCAAAAGATACGGAATCTCATTAAAAGCACACCTATTCCGCCTGAGCTTGAAGAGGACATCCGACGTAATTATCGGGAAATGGAGTTCCGCTACGGAGAAGATGTTGACGTCGCGGTGCGGAGCAGTGCCACAGCAGAAGACCTTCCTGATGCGAGTTTCGCAGGACAGCAAGAGACCTATTTGAACGTCCGAGGGGAAGACGACCTGATTGAGAAAGTTCGGGATTGTTTTGCCTCATTATTTACGAATCGTGCAATTTCTTATCGTGTGGATAAGGGATTTGATCATTTATCCGTGTATCTGTCTGTCGGTGTCCAGAAAATGGTGCGCTCTGACCTTGCCTGTTCCGGAGTCATGTTCTCCATTGATACGGAAAGCGGGTTTACCAATGCAGTGTATATAACAGGTGCCTATGGTCTTGGTGAAAACGTTGTACAAGGAACTGTCAACCCTGATCAATTCTACGTTTTCAAACCAACGCTGATGAAAGGATTCAAACCAATTCTTGAAAAGAAACTGGGGTCAAAAGAAAAACGTCTTATTTATGGTACAACAGGGACAAAGCAAACAAAGGTAAGCACGGAAGATAAGACGAAATTCGTGATCAATGATGATGAGCTTCTGACACTTGCACGCTGGGCATGCATCATCGAGGATCATTACAAGAAACCAATGGACATCGAATGGGCAAAGGACGGACAGACCAAAGAGCTGTTCATTGTCCAAGCACGTCCGGAGACGGTGCATTCGCAAAAAGACATGGCGACCATGAAGACCTACGTGCTTGATCAAAAAGGAAAACTCCTTGCTGAAGGAGAAGCAGTCGGAAGTAAAATCGGACAAGGTGAAGTCAACGTCATCGAAGAGGCAAAAGACATCAGTCAGTTCAAAAAAGGCCAAGTTCTGGTCACAGACATGACAGACCCGGACTGGGAGCCGATTATGAAAATCGCTGGTGCTATCGTCACCAACCGCGGTGGACGTACCTGTCATGCTGCGATTATCTCAAGAGAGCTAGGGATTCCCTGTGTGATCGGTACAGGAAACGGCACCTCAGCCATTAAGAAAGGCGCTCATATCACGATAGATTGTTCTGAAGGAGTCGGGAGAATCTATGATGGGTTGTTGAAATTCCATGTCGATGAAGTAAAACTAGATCAGCTTCCACCGACCAAGACACAGATCATGATGAACGTCGGAGTACCAGAACAAGCGTTCCAACAAGGGCAAATACCGAACAATGGTGTTGGTCTTGCACGAGAGGAATTCATCATTAACTCACATATCGGGATTCATCCTTTAGCATTGATTCATTATGACGAGCTAAAAAAGAAAGCTTCAAAGGACAAAAAGATTGCTGAGGTTATCAAGAAAATCGATGAACGCAGCGTCGGCTATGAAAACAAAGTGGAGTTCTTCATCGACACGTTAGCACGAGGGATTGCGAAGATAGCAGCAGGATTCCACCCGCATGATGTGATCGTGCGGATGTCTGATTTTAAGACAAACGAGTATGCGAACCTCATCGGCGGGTATCTGTACGAGCCTGAGGAGCATAACCCGATGATCGGCTGGCGAGGAGCCTCGCGGTACTACGATGAGAACTACAAACCTGCCTTTGGTCTTGAGTGTATCGCACTGAAGAAAGCACGCAATGAAATGGGGCTGACCAACATCAAACCCATGATCCCGTTCTGCCGGACCCCTGAAGAAGGACGGAAGGTCATTAAGGTCATGAACGAATATGGTCTGAAACAAGGAGAAAACGGGCTGGAAGTCTACGTCATGTGTGAAATCCCGTCCAACGTCATTGTCGCAGACCAATTCTCAGACATATTCGATGGCTTTAGCATCGGGTCGAACGATCTGACACAGCTCACTCTTGGTTTGGACCGGGACTCAGACCTTGTGGCACATATCTTCGATGAACGGAACGATGCAGTCAAACGACTCGTTTCACAAGTCATCACCGTTGCGCACAACCATCATCCACGTAGAAAAGTCGGTATTTGCGGACAAGCACCCTCTGATTTCCCTGAGTTTGCCGAGTTCCTTGTGGAATGCGGCATTGACAGTATCTCCCTGAACCCGGACACGGTCATTAAGACACGATTGAAAATCGCTGAGACAGAGCGACGGCTCGGGAGATAATTCTCTTCCTTTTTTCTTTTAATGAAAACAATGATCTGAAAAGTGATATGGAATATACCTGGTTGGCTCACCTATGAATATTGTTCCTCTTGTCTGTATCGAAAATTCAAAATTGCTTGATGGGAAAGAAGGAAATAGTCTTTTACTTGAAGATGTGTTGAAACGAGTTGAAAAAGATTCATTGTTGTACGTGCTTGATCGGGATGGCATCGAGCGTAATAACCCGAATCTAGATCTGTATCAGATGCTAGCAGAACACTGCATCCTTTGGATCGATAATGGACCGCGACGGATTGATGATGTGATGGATACAATCATGGCTGGTGCAACGAACTTAACCTTGCGGGAAGATAAGTGGCCGTCTCTTGACATGCCTGGTGTGCAGGATCTGACTGATGATGAAATCTATCTTGATATGAGTAAAAAACACCAAGAGCAGAAGTCCCTTGAGCATTTCTATCCAGGGGATATCGGAATTATTCTCTTCAATGAAGAAACACTGTACGGTAGTTTTTCAAAAGAGAGCACGTTACATAAAAAGATATATGTTTACGCGAGCTCACTGGAAAAAAATCAGCTCTGGACTGAACAAGGTATTACTGGCATCATTATCGATCTGAATAAAAAACAAGGAATGGTATAATGGACTCTGAGGCTAAAATCATTCTCGCGTTTCTTTTTAATCGGAGTGGAAAAACCGGGTTGGCAGAAGCAGAACTGTATTTGCCACTCGCCATGGAATTAGGCTGGTTCTCTACAAAGGAAGCACAACAGTTCGTCAAATATGCTATGAAAAAAGAACTGGTAGTGAAAAAAGATGGGATGTTAACTCCAAGTTTCCCGCTTGATGGAATCAAGATCCCTGTCGGTTTTACTCCTTCGAAAAAAGCGTTTAGTGAACCAGCAGAACAACAACAAGAAGAAGACATCACTGAAGGGATTGTCTCACAGATTTATACACAAACCAATCAAGATAAAACAGAGCTATTGAATGAAATTAAGACAGAGGAAGCGGAAAAGAATCTGCTTCCTGAAGTCGCTGCGTTGTATGTCGCAAGAAAACACGGCGTCGATGTTTCCGATTGGTATACTCTCGTGGAGAGGTCTATTGTTACAGAAAATAAAGTATGATCGGGATCAATAAAATCCCCATGCAATGGCTTCGTCGTACACCCCAGCAGATCGGTAAGAATCCGATGCTGGTTGCTGTCAGTAATACGATGAAACCAAGGATTCCTGTGAAGAGAACAACAAAGATACAAATGAATATGAGGGTGAAAACAACTAGTTTTTGATACGGGATGGCGTGAAATTTTTTTGCAAAAAGTTTTCCCAGGTACAGTGTCAGAAAATACGAAAGAGCCCCACTTAAAATAAGGAACATTAAGAGATATATCAACCCAGTAGGCATGACAAAAGAGTCCCAGGGTTCTATCGAAATCAAATCCCTGACTGCGAGTGTGACACCACTGCGTGCCCGCACAATAATAAACAACATCATAGTGACTGAGAATGTCGCAGCGGTGTTCACCGCGGAAAGGGTAACGATGGTTTGCTCATGACTTGATTTTTGTCGTGCGTTCATCGCAAGCACAGTCCCGGTTGCTGTAGTCAAGCCAGGGACAAGTGAGACGAATATCCCAGCAATACTACCGGTGAATATGGAAACAAGGGATGATTTTTTCTGGATTCGGTTCTGGATAAGAGGTTCGATTTTCTGTTCCGGTATGACTGGTTTGGTAAATAAAGAGTTAAGAAGGGTTGGTACTCCAAATAATCCTGCAAGTGCGGGAAACAGCACAGGGGCAGGTAACCCAATTGGTGAGGTAAGATGGAAATCAAATATAAGGATGCCGAAAATTCCGGAAAGAACAAAGACAAATGAAGCAAAAAACATCCCAAGAATAGAGGGGATTTTTCCTGAATTGCCAAGGTCGGTGATCCGCGCTTTTTCTGTTGCGAGCATGAGGATGACAATTGCGAGCAGCACCCAGACCATGCTTTCTTGTATGATTGTGTACAACGCGAGTGGGGGACCAATGATGAACCAAAGAGGATAAAGAAATGCAAGGCAGACAAGAATCGCACCGTAGCTTCCCAGAGCAGCAAGTGCCACTGCCTTGTATCCTTCGCCTTTGAGCAGAAGGCTATGCGCAGGTAGAACAGAAAGTGCGGTTTCTTCCTGGGGTGCTCCGATAAACGTGGTCGGAATCGTGTCATGAAACGAATGAGAAATGGACACAGAAATCATGAATCCCGCTATTAACGTCAGGATGAATTGTTCTGAGATGCCATAGGAAAACAGTGGACTGCAGACAGCAACGATTGTGCTAGATGTAGACAGCATGATCAATGCGACATTATTCACATGGAGACCCGGTAATAAACCAGTGATGATGCCAAGGAGCACCCCAAGAACACAAAAAACGACGATTAGGAGAAGATCAAGCATTCGTCATCCCACGCTTTTCCAGATCCCATGTGTCGATTCTGTTGCTTTGAGGAAAAAACGACAGGTTGTTGCATCGTATACAAATCGTGCTCCGACTGCCACGGTATCATCTTTTGAGAATTGGTGAGGGAGAGACGATTGATACGTTACTTCAATGGAATATTTCCCATCTGTGCTTATGAGAGTAAATGACGACTCATGTGTTTGTGTTGCAATTCCTGTGACGTTTACCGTGGTATCAAGATAGGTTTCTGGGTGAAGAGCAAGTTGCCAGAGTGGAAAGGACAACTGGTGCCATTTCTGAAGAATGACGAGAAATTGTGGGCCGTTGACGACGACCTCCCATTGGTTTTTATATTGCTGTACTTCACCAGTCGCCTGTATCATATCCCCATATTCAATATGTATTTCTCCTTCGATATAGAGGATTACTGAATTTGTACTGTTCTGCAGGTCTCTGAGAGTGATAAGTTGACTGCCGTACGTGGTTGTTCGATAGTCAGTGACAACACCTTGAACAATTACTTGTTGTCCAGTATAGGTCTGTAGTGATGAGAAGGGGATAAGTACAGGATGTGAGACAAGTGATAAAAAATACAGAGCAATCAGCGATGCGACTGCAATAAGTATAATAAGATATTTGAATTTCATGTTCTTCCCCCAGACTTTAATTATAAAAGAGAAAATATAGATTCTCTTTATTTAATTTTCCATTTTGTCTTTCCCTCTTAGTGAAGGGGGAGAAAACTTTATAATGCGTGTTATTCTTCCTGCCACAATAATTACGACTGGTGGGAGTTATGGTACGAGAAATTGTTCTAAAAGTATCAGAGGCTTTCCAACAAGATGTTGGGTATGGGAGAGCACGTATCGATCATCAGACACGGATGGATCTTGATCTTTCCATAGGTGATGTCATTGAGCTTGAAGGGACGAAGGTGACGGCAACATCTGTGTGGCGGGCGCATCCTTCTGATGAGGGGAAACGTCTTGTACGTATCGACAATTTGACTAGGAAAAACGCAGGGACTGGGCTTGGTGACCGGGTGAAAATCAGACGTGCTGAAGTAAAAGAAGCGCGTGATGTCGCTCTTGCTCCGTTGATGCCGGAAGGTCAGCGTATTGAGTTTGGTATGGGTATTGATGTCATTATAAAGAAAAATATGCTTCGTCGGCCGATAACAAAAGGAGATGAAATTATTATCCCGGGGATAGCCTTTTTTGGTAATGCGCTACCGTTTGTTATTGTTGATACGAATCCTCATGGGATTGTGATGATCACTGAGCGTACTATTTTGCATGTCAAAGAAGAGGCAGCGAAAATGATCGAAGAGGAGGGCCCACGTGTTAGTTACGAAGACATCGGTGGTCTCCATCTTGAGATTCAAAAAGTACGAGAAATGATTGAGCTTCCGTTGAAACATCCGGAGTTGTTTGATCGGTTAGGGATTGATCCTCCAAAGGGGGTTCTTCTGCATGGTCCACCAGGGACAGGAAAAACATTGATTGCTAAAGCGGTTGCAAATGAGTCAGGGGCGAATTTCTATACGATTAATGGCCCGGAGATTATGTCGAAGTTCTATGGTCAAAGCGAAGAGAATCTCAGGAAAGTCTTCGAGGAAGCTCAGAAGAACGCACCTTCGATTGTGTTCCTTGATGAGATTGATGCCATCGCGCCAAAGCGTAGCGAAGTGCATGGTGAGGTGGAGCGTCGTGTTGTTTCTCAGCTTCTGACGTTGATGGATGGTCTGAAGGGTCGGGGTAAAGTCATTGTGATTGGTGCAACGAATATCCCTGATGTGATTGATCCTGCGTTGCGACGACCAGGTCGGTTTGATCGTGAGATTCGTATCGATGTCCCAGATAGAAATGGACGGAAAGAGATCCTGTTGATCCATACTCGGGGTATGCCGATTAACCCCGGTCTTGGTGAGATGTATTCTGGGGAGAGGGTCAGTGAAGAGAAAATCTTAAATGCCGTCAAACAGGGGATTAAGAAGATCCATATCTCTGACCTGCTGCGGAGCATGTTGCGTTCGAAGGACAGGAATAAACGTGTGGAAGTGGTCGGGAAGTATCTTGATGTTGTTTTTACGTCTTTCAAAGATCAACTTCCACCTTTGTTCTATGAGAAAGTCATTCGATTGATTGCTGATGAGATTACGAATTTATTACCAAATGATTTGGATGATTCAGAGGCGAATGTCAGTGCGGAACAGCAGATTAGCGAACGATTGATGACGATTCGGGAGAACCCTGATGAGTTTATTAAGCGGATTTCGAAGGAGTCTCTTCTTGACGAGATTGCTGATATCACCTATGGTTTTGTTGGGGCAGACCTTGCTGCGTTGGCACGAGAGGCTGCGATGAATGCGTTACGGCGGTATCTCCCCGAAATCGATTTGGAAAAACCAATTCCGATAGAGCTTCTGGAGAAGATGGAGGTGACGTTGGATGATTTTAAGAACGCGCACCGTGGTATTGAGCCGTCTGCGTTACGTGAGTTTTTCGTGGAGATCCCGAAAATCTCGTGGGGGGATATCGGTGGTTTGGAGGATGTCAAGCAAAGTCTGAAGGAAGCAGTGGAATGGCCGCTCACCCAGCCGGAGGTGTTTAAGCGGATGGGTATTCATGCGCCTCGTGGGATTTTACTGTATGGGCCTCCGGGAACGGGAAAGACGCTGCTGGCAAAGGCAGTCGCTCATGAGTCGAAGGCAAATTTCATCTCTATTAAAGGGCCAGAGGTGCTCAGTAAATGGGTCGGTGAAAGTGAAAAAGCGGTCCGTGAGCTGTTCAAGAAGGCGCGTCAGGTTGCACCTACGATTGTGTTCCTTGATGAGATTGATTCTATTGCACCACGTCGAGGGACGTTTGAAGGATCCCATGTGACTGAGAGTGTAGTAAATCAGTTACTGACCAGCATCGATGGGATGGAAAGCATGGAAGGTGTGGTGGTGATCGGGGCAACGAACCGACCGGATATTATCGATCCTGGTTTGTTGCGGCCTGGCCGGTTTGACCGATTGCTGTTGATCCCTGCACCAGATAGTGTGTCGCGGTTGGAGATCTTTAAGATTCATACGAAAGATATGCCGCTGGCAAAAGATGTGTCGCTTGATGAGTTAGCAGAGAAGACTGTTGGGTATTCTGGTGCAGATATCGATGCGCTCTGCCGTGAGGCAGCCATGACATCGTTACGTGACGATATC
>DATMWV010000158.1:0-8523 GCA_035562195.1 Thermoplasmatota archaeon | reverse complement strand
ATATATAAAAGTATATAAATATTCTGTAATTTTTCCTCCTCCTTAACCACTCGAGATAAAACGAGAATCATACGACCATTTTTTATCCAACGGAAAGATACTCGTATCAAGCAGGTACCAACTCCTGCACCACGATGCAACCTGAGGAACTATGCACAAACTCTGGGGATACCTCTTCAATGAAGACACAGGACGTGGAATAGCACTGACCACACTTTTCTACAATTCAACCTATAAAAAGACCTACCAGTTCGCACAACAGACAGAAACATGGTCTGCTGAACAGATACAAACGTACCAATGGCAACAGTTGACCAGCCTTCTCCATCATGCGTACAAGCACGTCCCATACTACAAAAAACTCTTCAAAACACAAGGGATGACACCAGGTGATATCAAATCGTTTCAGGATTTTGAACACCTGCCGTTGCTTGGGAAAGAAACAGTCCAAGAACATGCAGACGAATTCAAAGCGACCAATTATCCACCGTCTGCCTTTGAGGAAACCAACACCGGTGGATCGACTGGTTTTTCACTTCGCTTCTCCATTGAAAAAGGAGTATGGTTCGCAAAACACCTCGCGTACCTCAAAATACTGCTCAACCGCGGTGGCTGCGACGTCATGGATAACTCAGTCCAGATCATCGGCAGGGAAAAACCCTGGGAATACCGACCACTGTCTCGGACCTTGGTGCTTTCCTCATATCAGATGACAGAACAGAACCTCCCCGTCTACATAAAAAAAATCATACAACTCCATCCAGGCTATTTCATAGGATATCCGTCCGCGATGACGATGCTTGCGACGTATATGAAGCAACACTCAATAGAGGTGAAAGGGTTGAAAGCAATGTATTCCTTTGGGGAAACCATCTATGATTGGCAACGAGAATACCTCGAATCATTCTTTCACTGCAGGGTTCATAGCCAATACGGACACCGGGAACAATGCGTCCTGGCAGGAACCTGCGAGAAAGCCAACACCTATCACATGTTCCCAGACTATGGATATGCCGAGCTCATCGATAGAAACGGACAGCCGGTGACAAAAGAAGGTGAGATAGGAGAGATCGTCGCCACGGGGTTTCACACAGGGATCTTCCCGTTCATCCGCTATAAAACAGGGGACATCGCGGTCTATACGACACAGCAGTGCGAGTGCGGACGACAGGTTCCATTGCTGAAATCAGTCGAGGGGAGGATCCAGGATTTCATGGTATCGAAAACCGGTCGGCTCGTGCCGCTGATGGGAGTCCTGCAGCTTATTTCACGATCATCTCCGCATATGAAGGAATACCAACTCTACCAGGATCATGAAGGAGAACTCATCCTACGTATCGTAAAAAAAGAAGGATTCTCCGATGATGACGTTCATCAGATCAAGGAAAATATTCGCACACGACTCGGGGATGAATTTTCATTATCCATCGAATATCTGGATTTGATTCCTCGGACCATCCGGGGGAAATACCAATTTTTTGTTCAGAAATTAGTGGTGAAATACATCTTGTGAAGAAAAAAAATGAATCGTTCCTTCTAGATCGTATTATGGTTTTCCGGAGGTATTGATTTACCAATGTCGTGGATTGAAATTGGTCAGATCAATGGTCGCCCAATCATTCCAATCGTTTTTCCCACGGGATCCATCTGAATAATCGACCAGATCGCTGTACACGTATCGATAGTTCATCACGCTTCTGTAAGGCCCATATCGCCAGTAATTCACCTGCCAAGGCCACAAGCCAGTATGACAATCAGCCCCAGGGCAGTTGATGCCTAGAGAATGACCCGTCTCATGCATGATCACACCAGCGTAGATCAGCGCTCGTTGTTTTTCGCTGTTAAATGTCTTTCTCACCAGGCTTGAAATGAGTGGAACGATTTTGACCTGCGATTCCAGGAACAATGCAGGCAGATAGAAGCAATCTATGGCAAACAACTGACCAATTCTTGAGCCGAAGGTAAAACCAGTAATCTGGGTGACATTATACCCGATGATGCCCCAATGAAAGATCCCTCGCCGCCAGTTGTTTGCACTTTGATGCATGAAGTATTTCCAATAAAATTGATCAAGGTCATATTCCTGAAGATCTGCTTTATAAGGAATGATTTCGCCCCCGCCAAGGCGACCATCATCGACATGCCAGACGATATTGTGTTTCGCATGTGAATCCCGTATGAGTTCGTACGATTCGACAGGGATAGTAAACTCCTGGTTACCAGGTTCTTTTTCCATCTGATCAAGTTCAACGAAGATATCCTGTCTGAATGGATCAGAGCCCCATTGCCATGTTTTGTATTCCTCGATGTTGTTGAGTCCATCGTCATCGTCGTCCATATCGGTATGATTCTCCCACAAGAACGGGTCAAAGACCATGTAATACCCTTCATCATGGCCCCATTCAAAATAAGTCAGTCCAAAGGTATGTTCCCATTCGATGGGGATTCCATCTTGGTCTGCATCTTCACCAAGGTTACTTACTAACGGGCTTGTGTTATACATGTTCGTCTCAAGCCAGTAGGGAAAACCGTCTCCGTCGAAATCATTCTGTGAAATATCAAACCACAGCTCACAGTCCCGATCCTTTTGATACACGCTGTTGTCATCACATCCGTTTAACCGCCCGTACCCACTGGGGTCTCCCAGGGAATCATCACCCCACCAGACACCGGTTGCGATACTATAGACTAAGTCTGCGGTGCGCACCTGGGTTAAATTTCCTTCGTCAGCACTGATGTCACAGAGGAGGTCAAATTTATTGTTTTTATCCCAGAGTTCGATAGAGATGTTGACGAATTCATCATCCTTGGGTACTTGAGAGGAGACAGACCAATTCAGGTTTTCAACATACTTCATATTCTCAAAGATATCACTGATAAATTCCTCAGTATTAATCCTGACTTTTACGTAAAAATCTGGTTCTGATAATAAATCGATTGTTTTCAAGGCACGGATTTCCTTAATCGAAACGGTAACGGTAATATTGTCGACCAGCGGGTCAAAATCTTCCAGAAGAGGCATCTGCAACGTCATATGTTTTTTTTGTTGAATCATCGCAGAGCTCGGAACGACCAGCGAAGCAAGAATAACTAGCGTACATATTACTTTTAGAGAATTCTTTTTCATAGATATCCCCCTAAGGATATTCTTTTTCTTAGTCAGCTATATAGAGGCTGCTTCTATATAAATATTTGTTACATGAGGGGAAAAAAAGTGGTTCATTTTTTTCTAAAATTATAAAAACTCATGGACATTACCATAGCCTATCTACCATGTATATGGGGGATCATCGATGAAGTTACTCATACCACCAGAACCGCTCTTGCTAAAGAAACAATCAGAAGAACAAAAAGACAACGCATGGGATATCGATTCCCTAAGCCTGTGGTTCGGCAACCGACTACCCACCTACCTATGGAACGACGCAGGATGGTCCACGCCCTTAAAGGCAGAGGGATACAATTGGCAAAGTTTCCTCAAAATACTCTCCCTTCATAAAAAAGAGATGATCCGCTGGTCCCGCAACGCACTCTCCTGGAAAGAATTCCTCCTCAAACTGCAAGACACCATCAAAGACCCGGTGTTTAAAACAATCCTTCTCAGACAAAACAAACGGGAGGCAGTCATCGATGGATAAGCATCAGGATGGCTACCCGATTGTCCTTACTGCATCGCGCGCAGAAGCAAACGAGTACGATGATAATCCCTTTGCAGCATTTATTTGTACGTTTCCGAAAAAACTCTCCGGGTTAGCCTTACGGAATCATTTGGAGAACATTCCTAGTAACAATGATGGAACTGCGCAACGGACCATCTATGGTCTCCGTAAAGTTGAATCATTGCTGACAAAGGAGTTTGGAGAAGAAAACATCGTTGTCGCCCATTACGACCAACTCCACAGATTTATCGGCAAGGACACAAAAATCGTCGGCATCTCATCCATGGATCCCATGGGACTTGCATACGTGTCGACTACCTACAACTCTCTAATCGGGTTTGGCGGGGAGGCTTTGAACGCATCTGAATTCGAAAAACTCATCACCCATCCTGCAATCCAACAACACAAACCAAAAATCATTGTCGGCGGCGCAGGTTCCTGGCAAATCAACGAATCAGGGATGCAAAAAAAATGGGGCATCGACGTCTTGTTTCAAGGAGAAGGAGAGGAAGATCTTATCAGTGTGTTTAAAAAAATGTTCAACAATGAAACGGTACCATCGTATTTTGTCGCAAAGAAACCAGACAGGAAAAAAATCCCTCCCATCACCCACGCAGCGTGTTACGGCATGGTGGAAATCACCCGCGGGTGCGGACGAGGTTGTCAATTCTGCAGCCCAACGAATCGGACAAAATACTCGTTTCCCCTTGACTATATCATGAAAGAAGTGAAAACCAATGTCAACGGGGGAGCAAAAACTATCTTTACGGTCACTGAAGATATTTTCTTGTATAAATCGAAACCTGGTTTCATCCCGAATCGAGAAGAAATCGTAAAATTATACAAGACTATCGCATCGTACCCTGGTGTTGAACATATTCTACTTTCTCATGCGTCTCTTGCACCTGTTATTTATGACCGGAAACTGATGGAGGAGTTATCACCGATTCTTCTCGAAAAAACACGATGGACACCAGAGTTAAATAAAACCTACTCGAAGCGTTTCGTCTCTGTTGAAGTCGGCATTGAAACTGGAAGCGTGCGACTGATGCAGAAATACATGAAAGGAAAAGCACTGCCGTACAGTGTCGATAACTGGCCTGAGCTTGTCGTTCAGGGCGTTGGCATCATGAACGACTACGACTGGTGGCCGTTATGTACGTTTATGACCGGACAACCTGATGAGACCGATGATGACGTCCGTGCCACCCTTGATCTTATCGATGATCTGAGGAACCATCATGCGAAGATGTTCTACACACCTGTGTTGTTCATCCCCTTAAAAGAAGCGATGCTGGGAAACCATCGTCGGACCAATCTGAAGAACCTCTCAGAGCTGCAATGGGAAGTCATCGCCCGATGCTGGAAGAACAACATCGATTTCTGGAGACCGGACATGAAATGGATGCTGAATCCGATATTTTTCTTTTCCCATTGGTTTTACGCACGATGGAAACATGGAAAAAAAGCAACTGTGCCGATGATGCATCTTGCTGGATTCCCCATCGCTCAAAAGATAAATAAACTATGTACACCAGAATTTTGTCAAGAAGATGTCTCAATGACCAATGGACGATAACGATCGTCCTAACCAAGCCGTGTGCAGTTAGTTTTTTAGGAACGCAAGGTACGCGAGATACGTTGCATAGAGATCTGCTTTGCTGGCGACCTCATAGGGTGAATGCATGGAAAGCACAGGGGCACCAAGATCAACGACCTCCATACCCAATCGTGAGAAATATTTCGCAACTGTTCCTCCGCCACCCTTATCGACCTTTCCTAGTTCCCCTGTCTGCCATGGGACCTTTGCCGTATCAAGCAATTTCCTGATCTCAGCGATATATTCTGCTGAGGCATCATTGGCTGAGTATTTCCCGCCATGGCCAGTATATTTGGACATCGCCACACCATTGCCTAACGATGATGCGTTTTTCAGCTCAAAGACATCCGTGTAATTCGGGGTGACTGCTGAAGAGACATCCGCGGAGATCACCTTTGATTTGAGCAGGACGCTATCGATATCGACATTTGCATCCTGTTCTCTGATCAGGGAGCGGAGAAAAGAAATAGCCTGTGCAGAGGCGTTTCCTTCACTGCCGATTTCTTCTTTATCGACGAACAGGCACAGGATGGTATGTTCTGGGTTTTTTACATCCAAGATCGCCTGTAACGCTGCATAGGCACAGATACGATCATCCTGTCCATAGGCACCAATCAATGACCGGTCGAAGCCCACGTCACGTGCTTTAAAGGCAGGGACGGCTTCAAGTTCCGCGGAGATGAAATCCTCTTCGGTGATATCATACTCGGCATGGAGTTTTTCAAGGATGGCTGCTTTGATCTTTTCTTTAAACTCACCTCTCGCAGGCAGACTTCCGATGACGACGTCTAAGCTTTCTGCTTTGATTGCCTCATCGATTTTCTTATTATCTTGGACGTCATGGGATAGATGCGGCAGGAGATCGGGTACTGAAAAGACCGGGTCTAAATCATCCTCGCCTAAGGTAAACGTGATTTTTTTGCCGTCTTTTTTCACAATCACGCCATGTAATGCGAGCGGGATGACGACCCATTGGAATTTCTTAATTCCACCATAGTAATGTGTTTCGAATAAGGCAAGATGGCTCTCTGAATCCTGAAAGAGTGGTACTTGTTTTAAGTCAAGTCGAGGAGAATCGATATGGGAAATCACGATGTGCAGTCCGTCGCGAATCGGTTTTTTCCCTTTGATGATGATCGCTGCTGATTTTTCTTTGTTGACGATGATTTTTTTCTTCTCCTTTTTGGCTGCCTCTGCGATCACATGGACTGCTTCTCGTTCTGTTTTTGCTTGGTTAAGGAACGTTTTGTAGCCTTCTGCAAAGGTAAAGGCAGTGGTGATTTGTTGTTTTGAGAATAGCTCCCAGGCAGATTTCTTCCTATACGCGTATTTGCTTTCGCCATCTTTCATGGACTTGACCCCTCGGTATGAAAGTCATCTTTTCAGACCATAAAAAGATAACTCAAGAAAAAAAAGAAAAAAAAGGATGGTGATGGTTTATCGTCGGATGATCCAGATGATGATGACGACGCCTACGATAATAACGATTGCTAATATCGCTAGGAATAGTATCATCTGGTTGGAAGGACCTGAACCGTTCGAGCCGCCCTCTGTGGAGATGGTGATTTTACCAGTCTCACTTGCGCTGTCACCTGCTTGGTCAGTGACGGTGAATGTGTAGGTGAATTCTCCTGCTTTGTCATAGGCATGGGTTGGATTCATTTGTGTTGATGTCTTTTCATCTCCGAAATCCCAACGATATTGATAGGGAGGTTGTCCGGTGAGAGGTATGATGCTTCCATTAAATTGGATGGTTTCTCCGACTGAGCCAATGTTTGGTGCGTAGGCTTCCAATATTTCCAGGGTAGGGTTCGGGGCGATATCTGAGAGATAGACGAAGCCTGAGATGTCCATATCTCCCGCAGATATATTCATTTTCACAAACATGGAGGTGACAGACATATTATCGTAGACTTCTGCTGCACTTGTTAAATCGAAGGTGATGGTAAGGGTATCACCAACAACCGTGAAATCAGAGGAGGTAAGGTTCGTGGTATCAACGCCATTGCTGACTTGACCGGTCTGGTTGGCATAACTGATGGTATAGTCTTGTTCTGTTGTGGATAATGAAAAATCATATTCCACAAAATTGAGAGGACCAAACGTATCATCAGTGTAGAAGTCGATGATTTTTCCTCTATTCTCAATGGATCCTCGCACCTGTAGGGTGACGGTCGCTTGTGTTCCTTGTTGTGAGTAGGTCGCCTTGACAATATCAAGATTATTCACTTCAATTTCAGGATGAGAGGTAACTACCGTGGTTTCTTGGGTAAAATAATCAACGGAGCTTACATCTTCGATGATATCGGTGATGGTTTCATCTGCAGCCTGAACAGAACATGTAGCGATGAGAAAAAGGCTGCTAATCATCATCGTTATGAGCATTAGATTGCTGTGTTTCATTTTTCTTACACCTCGTTTAGGTTGAGAAAGACTATTTACTTAACCTATATAAAAATTTTGGAACGATTTTTCTTTTACGATTTCCTTTGAAAAGATCTCTTTTATTTCAATTTCTTTTTCAGATCAGACATCGTAGTGATCATGTCGTCAAGGGTGGATTCAAGGGTTCCTAGTGTCTGATGTATTTTATCTGTTATGATGGCTCCTTGAGCCGATGGTTTGATGATGCCGTCATGTTCAAGAGTTCGCAGTGAGTATCTGATCATATGTTGGGGTTGGCCTGTCATCTGTGAAAGTCTGATGATACCGATAGGGCCGTTATCTCGGACAGTTTTTAAGACATCGATGTGTCTGATGAGAAGGTCAAGTTCTTTTTCTGCTACATTGGTAATAGAATTTTTATCTCGTTGTTTTTCCGACACTATACTACCTCCCGGGTTAATTGTTAACAATTAGTATGCAATCGAGATATATAACCTTTACGAACTCTTCTGTAGGTTCAAAAGTCCCTACCAAGGACTAATAAAGCAGTAAAATACGGTTTGATTCAGGTCGTTACTGCAGTCTTGGAAGAAGAATCTTTTGCTTGTTGAAACAAAATGAAGCAGTTGGATAAAAATTGCAGGGGAAGGGATTTGAACCCCAGATTACCGGTATGAAAATCAGTGACAAATTTAAAAATATTATTTGAACTCAGGATATATCGTAGTTGGCTTATAATTAAAATCAATGAAAACCAAAGATGTCCCATCTTTTTTTTTCGTTTTACACCCAGCAACTATCTTTTATAATCTCCTTATATCTCAGGATGAAGAAATGGAAAGAAAATCAAAACAGAGAAACAAGATATTACATCAATTA
>DATMWV010000157.1:0-6307 GCA_035562195.1 Thermoplasmatota archaeon | reverse complement strand
AAGGAAATAGAAAAAATAAAGTAAAACACAGGAAAATAAAAAAAAAATGAGGGGAATTCTATGAACGTCTTAGTAGTTGGTGGTGGCGCACGAGAACATGCCATCTGCGATGCGGTCGCTCGATCTGAGGTAGCAACCTTGTTTTCCGTCATGTCCAATCTGAACCCAGGTATCGAAAAACTTGCAACAGACTACCTCTTAAAAAAAGAAACAGACATACCAGAGATCGTCTCCTACGCAACGAAAAAAAATATTGATATCGCACTCATCGGACCAGAAGCCCCCCTAGAAGCAGGGCTTGCTGATGCGCTGATAAAAAACGACATACAAACATGTGCCCCGAGAAAAAACGCAGCCCGCATCGAGACCGATAAAGAATGGATGCGCAATCTTCTTACAACATATAAGATCCCAGGGCAACTACTGCATCAAACCTTCACAAGCCTGGAGGAAGCAAAACGATTCATTGACGACCTCAACGCAGAAGTCGTCCTCAAACCAATCGGATTAACCGGCGGGAAAGGCGTGCATGTCGCAGGTGACCATTTCAACGGCACCAATGAAGCAATGGCCTATGTCAAAGAAGTCATACAGAACAAGATTGGTGGCGCTGCAAAAATCCTCATCGAAGAAAAAGCTATAGGAGAGGAATTCACCCTGCAGGCATTCACCGATGGACACCATGTCGCCCCCTTGCCAGCGGTACAAGACCATAAACGACTCTTACCTGATGACAAAGGACCGAACACCGGTGGCATGGGCTCGTACTCCTGCGCAGACGGACTGTTACCGTTTCTTTCCAAACAAGAATATCATAAGGGAGTTTCTATTCTGCAACACATCATCCAGGCACTGGCGGAAGAACGCTGCACCTACATCGGCCCTATCTACGGACAATTCATCCTCACCAGCCAGGGTGTGAAACTCATCGAGGTGAACGCACGGTTCGGCGACCCGGAAGCCATGAATGTATTACCGTTGTTGCAAACCGATTTCCTTGACGTCTGCACCGCCATGCTTGATGCATCACTGTCAAAAAAAGACATCCAGATTGAGAAGAAATCAACGGTCTGCAAATATGTTGTCCCTGAAGGATACGGTGTGAAAAGCATGGCTGGCGAACCAATCTACGTCAACGAAGAAGCACTACGGAAAACCGGTGCGATGCTGTTCTACGCATCAGTCAACAAAAAAGACAATCATATCCTCACCGGATCATCACGATCCCTTGCAGTAGTCGGAATCCATGATGATTTCGCAGAAGCAGAAAAAATCAGCGAACACGCCCTCACATGCATCAAAGGAGATCATTTGTTCATCCGCCATGATATCGGGACAACACAACTGCTTGAGAAACGCATCCGTCATATGAAGGAGATACGGGGAAAAAAATGAAACAAGAAATCTTTGTGTATTTTATTGGGACTGCAGGCTCCGGAAAATCAACATTGACTGCATCCATGCAGCAATGGTGCAAAGACCGTGGGCTTGACGCTATCATTGTGAATCTGGACCCTGGCGCAGAAAACCTTCCGTATGAGCCAGACGTTGATATCAGGGACTGGATCAACCTTCGGGAGGTCATGGACGCAAACAGGCTCGGACCGAACGGTGCACAAATCGCGTGTGCGGACATGATCGCACTCAACACCGAGGATGTAAAAGAAAGCATCAACTCATTCAAATCAGACTACATCCTTCTTGATACCCCCGGACAGCTGGAACTCTTCGTGTTCCGAGAATCAGGGAAATACACCGTGAAGTTCCTCAGCCCAGAAAAATCAATCATCTGCTATCTCCTGGATCCAATGCTTGCGAAAACAGCATCTGGGTTTATCTCCCAGCTGCTGCTGGCGATCACGACGAACCTGCGGCTGAACAAACCGCAAATAAACATTCTGAGTAAGGCAGATCTCCTTTCTAAAAAAGAACTACAGATGATTCAACGCTGGTCAGACAGCCCTGACGAAATCGTTGAGGCGTTGTGCAACGAGGAGTCAACCATGCACCGGGAGCTCAGCGAACAGATCCTCCGTCTCATCAAAGACATCGGTGGATACACTCGGCTTATCCCGACCTCAAAACGGAACTTCTTCGGCATCGAGGACATCTACACCGACATTCAACAACAATTTGAGGGTGGAGAAGACCTGTTAAAAGATTGATCAGGTTGTTTTAAGGGTCCCAAGCATCGGCTCAAAAATGAATCCTTTATCCATCAGCGAGTTCAACGCTTCTTCGATGGCATTCTCATCCAGACCTTTGCTTTTACAGGCGACAACAATGCTATCCCACAGGGCGCCATCATCGCCTTCAAGTTCTTTAATGGTGTCCAATACGACCGTCTCAGGATCCTGTGGCGCATCCATAGGGTTTGTGTCTTCCTTTTTTTGTTTCTTTGGTTTCTTCGGTTCTTTCTTTGTTTCTTTTTTCTGTTCTTTACGCTCTAAGGATTCCTCTAACCTTGCTTCCTCGAATTTCTCCGCGGCCCCAGGGACGATGAACTGCAAGGATTCCCGGATGAGGGTCGCATATTTGTTCACATCAACAGTCCCATATTTTTTTAATGCAGCAACAATGCCTTCTGATAACTCACGGCTGTACCCGAGTTTTTTCAGGTCGTACACGTTCGGCTGGGTCATCTTCATCGCCTCGACCATCGCACCCATCCGATGCTTGGTCTGCAGGCAGGTCTCAATGATCCACCGATCCCGGGCTTCTGCACTGACCTCACGGATCAACTCAGGACGCAACGAGACATACAAGGTCCCTTCCTCAGGGACGTACGTGCGAGCTTTTCCGACGATTCCGACAAACGCAGGAGCCTCAATGCTCTGCAGCTTCGCAGTCGCCTCCGGCTGATACTGCCCAGAATAGATCGTAAACACCCCGGTCGGGTCAGACACATGTGCCCTGAGGTACTCCCCGCCTTCACTGACGCTTTCCACATCGGTAAGCACCCCGGTGATGAACACGCGGTTGACCTTGCTGCCTAGAGGGGTGACGACATAGGAAGGCACTTTTTCTCCGCTTCCTTTGATCTCAAGTGCGGTATCATTGTACTCTGCGGCAAAGATCCGCCAGGCTGGCTCGCGTCTCATGAGAACTCCTCCAGCTCTGAGGATAACCGTTCTGCTTCTGCGGCGACATTGAAATCTGCTCGTTTCGCGTCTCGGGCGATGAGTGTGATGCCGTATTCGTCCCCCAGGGCATTACCTTGTAAACTGATCCGATGACCGAACAAGATGCTGTTCATCTCTTCGATCATACCATCGGACGCAGGCAGTGTTTTTCCAAGGAGTTTTTCAGTCAGCTCCTTGCCAAGGATCGCACTGACAGAACCAGCCCCGTCATCGATGACCAGCTTCATCCGTAAGTCTGTTTTTCCTTCTACCGTGCCATGGATGGTGCAGGAGCCCTGCTGAAGCACCCGGTTGCATTGCGGGCAGCGTTGCACAAGACCTGAGCCTTTCTGTATCTCAATAACGGTACCTTCCACTTCGACATCGAGCGCACCGTTGCGTTCCACCAGATCAGAGAGTAGTATTTTCTGTGTTTTCACATCTTTTTTTGCTATGGTGTTTGCATCAAGTTTCTCGACAGTTGCTTTTTCATCAAACGTGAACTGAGGGATGCCTTTCCAGGATTTCACATACCCACCAGTGATCTTCACCACCGCTCCTTCCTTGAGTTTGAAATCATGCCATGCGGTGAACTGGGCTTTGCCCGTCTCATCCCCCAGGATTCCTGAGAAGACTTTTTTCTTCTGACCGGAGATGTCCACCTCACGGTCTTGTGTCTCAAGGATCCGTGCGGTGACCTCAACAGAGCTCAGGCCGCCGCGTAACTCGTTGACTTTGTAGGCTCGTGGCTCGAGGTTTATCTCTGGGAGTTCTGAGGCATCGACTAGGGTGATTCTGGTTCGATCACCGAAATTCACTTTCAGGCTGCCTTGCCATTCTTTTGTGTAGGCGTTGGTGATGTCGACGACGGTGCCTTTTTCCAGTTCGAAATCCTTCCAGGCGGTGAACTGAATCGTCCCGCTCTCATCACCTAGGATCCCATAGAAGATCTTCCGGGTCTCTCCTTTTACTTGTATCTCCCGGGGATTGACTGAGATGATACGGCTGAGCACATGCACGCTTTGTTGACTTGGTTTGAGATCGACAATCAGCATCCGTTCTGAGGGGGCTGTGAGTTTTACAGCACCACCACCGAACTTCTTTATCAACGTCTGTTTCGCATGCTCAAAAGGAACACCATATTCTAAGAACTTCCGTAGCTCTTTATCCAGGACGTCTCGTCCGACGTCTTTGCCTGATGTCTCCTGTAATGCTTTAAGAATCTCATCAATCTGCTGTTCGATAATATCTTCATCCATACTGGATTCCTCGCCCAACGATGATAACAATTTTTCTATATATAAAGAGTACTGTAGTACTATTAAGGACTAAAAAAAAGAGTTAGGACAGGCCGATGATGTTGCCGTTTTTATCGATGTCCATGGACTCAGATTGAGGATGAGGCGGAAGACCAGGCATGGTGGTGATTTTCCCAGTCATAGGGACGAGAAAACCGGCGCCAGCGGAGAACTTGATGTCCCGGACCGTGATTTTAAAACCAGTTGGTCTGCCCAGCAGCAAGGGATCATCAGAAAGAGAGTAGGGTGTTTTTGCGATACAGATCGGGAGTGCGTCAAGTCCGAGCTCCTTGCATAGTTTCAGGTCGCTTTCCGCGTTGACTGAATAGCCGACCCGGTCAGCGCCGTACATCTTTTTTGCGATGATCTCTATCTTTGTTTTGACAGGGAGATCAAGGTCATAGAGGTAGGTGAAACGGGAGGGTGTGTTATGGATCATGCTGACGAGTTTGCCAGCAAGCTCGATGCCGCCTTCACCGCCTTTCGCCCAGACGTCGACGACGGCGCAAGGGACTTGTTTTTTGGAACAAAAATGGTCGATGAAATCCAGTTCTTCATCGGTATCGGTGGTGAACTGATTGATCGCAACGATGACAGGGACTTGGAACCAGGAGAGGTTCTCCAGGTGTTTTTCAAGGTTCGCAAGGCCTTTCTGAAGAGCATTTTTGTCGGTGCCTTCCCCATGTCGTTTCAATGCCTTGACGCTGACAACCAGGACGACTGCATCAGGGGAAAGCTTGCCGGTGCGGCAGACGATGTCAAAGAATTTCTCAGCACCCAGCTCTGAGCCAAAGCCAGCTTCGGTCACAAAATAATCAGCGAGTCGTAACCCTATCATATCCGCAATCAAGCTGTTGGTCCCATGGGCGATGTTCGCGAACGGTCCTCCATGGACAAACGCAGGGACTCCTTCGATGGTCTGCACCAGGTTCGGCATGATCGCGTCTTTGAGGACAACAGTCATGGCTCCGACTGCTTTGAGGTCTGCAGCGGTCACTGGTTTATTATCATAGGTGTAGGCGACGATGATGCGGCTGAGCCGTTGTCGGAGGTCCTGGAGGTCTTTGGAGAGGCAGAGGATCGCCATGATCTCAGATGCAGGGGTGATGGAAAACTCTATCTCATGGGGGACGCCATCAGATGGACCACCCAGTCCAACGACGACCTTGCGTAATGCCCGGTCGCTGATGTCCAGCACCCGTGGCCAGACGATGTACCGCGGGTCGATATGGAACAGATCCCCATGGTGGATATGATTGTCAAGGAGGCTTGCGAGAAGGTTATGGGCGCTGGTGATGGCATGCATATCCCCGGTAAAATGCAGGTTGATGTCTTCCATGGGGACGACTTGTGAGTACCCTCCACCGGTGGCGCCTCCTTTCTTGCCCATGATAGGACCCATGGAGGGTTCCCGGATGGCCAGCATGGTTTTTTTTCCGAGCTGCGCAAGGGCTTGTGCCAGGCCGATGGTGACGGTTGTTTTTCCTTCACCACTGGAGGTTGGGTTGATGGTGGTGACAAGAATAAGTTTGCCTTGTTTGTGTTGTTTGATCCGTTGTAATATATTCAAGGAGACTTTTGCTTTTGAGCGGCCCCAACAGAAGTATTCATCCTCATGGATCCCTGCTGCTGCGGCGATGTCCTCGATGGGTCGGAGTGGAACGGATCGTGCGATTTCGATATCGGTTTTCATAGCATGACAAAGTCGATATCATGTTTCTGTTAAAAAGATGTACGTTTAGAGGAGGATAGGAAGAGGGAGGTGGACCACCGTCCGGGGATAGTTATATGAAGTGAGTTTTTCGGGTGGTCCATGCAGTCTCAGGCAGGGAAGAATAGAGAGCGTTGGGGTCATAGGGGGGGATAGTTTTGATGGGTTGTTTATTC
>DATMWV010000156.1:0-4995 GCA_035562195.1 Thermoplasmatota archaeon | reverse complement strand
CTAGAAAACCGAAAGCGTAATGTCGTTGTCGTTTCTCAGAAAAACCAGATTTTTCCCCACTATTGTTTTTTATCTGTTTTTGTTTTTTGATATGCTTCTTTACCATATCATTTTTCTCCTATAATATGTTGTTGTGAAAAGAATATATAAAGATACGTTGGTAGAATGTCAAAGTGAAAAATAGTTTTGAATCATTACATTTATTAGCCTCTGAAAGTATTGACATTCTCATGTCCGAACATGTATCAGAGCAGAAAAAAACATCACGACCGTTGTGGTCGTACTTCTTCTCTTTAATCCCATCAATAATTCTTATCCTAGGATGTATCCCCGTCGTTGTTGTTTTTTATATCCTTCAACGCTATTTCGACTTTTTTTGGTTTACAAGTCAGTGGTATTTCGTACTGCTTCCATTTGTTCTATTTCTCGGAGCAGTTCTTTTATTGATATCTGAACTTTATATCACGGGTGGTATAGTAAGACTTTTCAATATCACATACCAACCTGGTACCCATGATTATTCATACAGAAATAAAAATAGCTTCAATTGGACCCTTATTTGCGTATTATATACCCCGTTTCGAAAACTCCTTGAGGTTTTTCCACTCGGACGAATAAAACAAACATACCTGCGACTTCTTGGAATGAAGATCGGGAAAAACTCACTTGTCGGAGGGGTCATCAAAGACCCATGTTTGACAGAGTTTGGAGACAACGTCACAATGGGAGAATACGCGATAATTTATGCCCATATCCAAAACATGCAATATGAGACAATTTTTATGGATAAAATACGAATAGGAAACAACTGTGTAATAGGAGCAGGAGCACTCATAATGCCAGGAGCAACCCTTGAAGACGACGTCGTTGTTGCAGCGGGCGCAGTAGTAACGAAAGGTCAAACTCTTACAAAAGGGAAAATATATGGAGGGATTCCTGCAAAAGAGATCATGAAAAAAGCAATCCAGTAAATATTTAAATAGTGGCCCTCTATATATTAGTAAAATAAACGGGGATTACTATGAAAAAAATAATAATTCTAATAGTAGCGGTGGTACTTTTTCTATCGCCGTTTGTAGCAGCTTCGAACATGACCGTGTCAGAGAACACACAACCTCAGACAAACATGCCAAGGACAGCTTCTGAATTTACTCATGCTGTTTTTATCGAAGAAGGGACTACGACCTGGTGCCCAAACTGCCCAAATGCTGCAGAAGCATTATACTCCCTTTATGAAAGCGGAGAATACCCATTCTATTTCGTTGCGTTAGTCATTGATCAAAATTCAGTAGCACAAGATCGTTTTTGGGGTCATTATCGAGGAAAGGCAATTCCAACTATCTTCTTTGATGGTGGCTTCGGTCAGACCGTAGGTGGAGGTTCAACCCCCGGTCAAACTGAGATGCTTTACCGTCCATTCATCGAGGAGGCTGGAGAAAGAACTGTTCATCCAATCGAGTTAAACACAAGTGTCATCGGTCATGATGATGCAACATTAGATATTACGATAACTGTCACGAACACCGGTTCAAAACCCTATTTTGGATATGTCAGATCATACGTCACGGAGATATTATCGCGTTGGATTAACAATGATGGGGATCCCTATCATTTCGGGTTCCTTGATTATGCGATAAAAAAAATAGTGTTCCTAGGACCACAGAAATCACGCACATATACGATGACATGGGATGGTGCAGCGAAACATGGAAACCTGACGTTTGCAGATATCGATGACAATAACATTATGGTGATTACATCAGTGGCTCATTGGCAACCACATATGGTTGGAGCGGTTGAATATATTGGAACGCATTTCGCGTTCTATGTTGACCAAACAACCGGAGCATTAGTAGAATAAATCAAGACTGTTGCTTCGACTAAAACGAAAACCATAAGTCATCCATCGTGGTGGGGAACCTATTTATAACCCATTTTTATTTTTCTACATAGAGCCATCGCGAGGAATATTGGTGGAACTATGGGGAAGGACCGATACAGAAGACAAATCCTGGTAAAAGAGGTTGGTCAAAAAGGCCAAAAGACACTTGCATCAAAACATGCGATTCTCATCGGTGGCGGTGGGTTAGGCAGTAATAGTGCGAACTTGCTTGTTCGGATGGGAATCGGAAGCATAGACATCATTGATTATGATACCATAGATAAAACAAATCTGCATCGTACATCAGTGTTTTCAGAGCAAGATGTCGGGAAATATAAAGCCTTAGTCCTGGAAGAAAGACTTCAGTCGGTAAACACAGATGTGCAGGTGAAAGGAATCAACAAAAAAGTCACATCAAAGAATATCGAATCTCTCATACACAATGCTGATGTGATAATTGACGGTACTGATAACATACCTTTACGTTTGCTTATTAACGAAAAAGCAATAAAACACAAAATTCCCTGGGTGTACGCAGGAGTCTATGAGACGGTTGGGATGGTGATGGCGATTCTGCCAAAAAAGACTGCATGTTTCCATTGCATTACTCCAACGATCCCAGCTCCGAAAACTACAGAAATACCAGTACTAGGCAGCCTCCCAGCGACCATTGCCGCTATTCAATGCAATGAGGCGATAAAAATACTACTGGGAAAACAACCAGCAGGTCTACTCATTTATGATGTCTGGAATCAATGTTTTGACATATTAGATATTAAAAGAAATTCATGCTGCCCAATATGTGGAAAAAAATAAAACTAACGATTGGACGAATCCTATGAAGATAATAGTAAAAGTATTTGGACGATATAAAGACATTTCAGGAAAAGAAACTATTCAACTTTATATCACAGATGGTAATACACTCCAGGATGTCATAAATGCATTTGTAAAACAATACCCTGCTGTACAACAAGATAAAAATCGCATGATGGTGACAAAAAATAAAATTTTCGCTTCATTTGATACCATAGTTACTCAGGAAGACGAGATTACCCTGTCTCCACCGGTAGTCTCTGGTGGATAGAACAAATGAAAATGAATCGACTTTTTACGATTCTATTTGTGATTTTCATATTCACACTCATCACAACATCGGTTATCGCCGAAGACCAAGTGATCGTAGATTTTTATTATTCAGAAACCTGTGGATCTTGCAAACCAGCTGCCGACATCATGGATCTAGTCATTCTTCATTACGCAGAAAATAATTCAGACAATGTAGTCTTTTTTAAAAAAGAAATCACCTCGAACACAACCAATAGAAATGAAATGAGATTCAGAGGAGTAAGTTACCCCTCTGTAATTATCGACAATATTACAAAAATACCGAAGTTAAATATCACTTACGATACTCTTATCAATACCATTGATGAAGCAATAGCAAACCTTACCCCAAGTGTATTTTATGACCCGAATATCACTGAAATACCCTTGTTTGGAAAAATCAATCTTTCCCAGCTTGCATTACCCATACTTACGATTATATTAGGAGCCTTAGACAGTTTTAACCCTTGCGCATTCTTTATTTTAATAGTCCTCCTCAGCATGCTACTGTATCTACAGTCACGAAAAAAAATGATAATTGTCGGAAGTATATTCATTTTCTTCTCAGGATTATTCTATGCTCTTTTTATGTTATTGTTATTTAACTCATTTTACTTTACCAAACTGTACATCAACATTACATCAATCATCGTAGGAATCGTGGCCTGTGTCATTGGTATCATCAACATAAAAGATTTCTTTTATTTTAAACAAGGTTTTACGTTAAGTATTCCTGATAATAAAAGAGACGTAACCTTTAAAAGAATGAGAAAACTAGTCAAATCACCATCGCTCCTCGTTATGCTGGGTGGAACAATCTTCATCGCTATCTCCGTTAATTTCTTCGAACTCCTTTGCACATTTGGGTTTCCACTTTATTTCACAAATCGACTCGCCATTGAAAATCTCCCAACACTCACATATTATTCATACATTTTTTTATATACTGTTGTATATGTTATTCCCCTTTTTATTATTCTATTCGTATCTGTTTTCTCACTGGGGGTTAAGAAACTTACCGAGTGGCAAGGTCGTATCTTAAAACTATTCCCAGGGATCTTTCTTTTTTCGTTTGGAATTCTCATGATTATCGATTATCAATTACTGCAGGGAAACAATCTTTTCTTGTTATTTTTACTTATCGGCTTTGATATCCTTATAACTGTTATCATCTCCCAGATATGGAGAAAATACAAGGAGAAACCAAAAGAACCACAAACCCAAGAAATTTTAGAATCAACAACAGAAAAAACATAAGTAGTAATCATGATCTAATCATCGTTTGTATCTCTTTGAGAATCTGCTTTTGTAGTACAGGTAGAACAAGGTTTACCTCTTTTGATAATCCAATTCCCTGTGAAATATCCTTTGGTTGAACACCGAAAATCACAAGATGAGGAGGTGTCATTTTAAGTTCTTTTAACAATGCAAAAACGGTGAGAAAATCTGGTTCATGAGTTGATAGGGAAAATTGTATTTTTTGATTTTTTATATCATCTAGGGTAAATTTTTTTATTTGACCAGGTGTTCCTTTAAAATCAACCGCATCAAGAAGTAAAACAGTATCATAGTCTCCAAGGAGATGTATCAGGTTCATCCCCCGGGTACCACCATCTATGAAATCGATAGTTTTTGATAATGTCTTTTTATTCTCTTGCAAGAACTGAAGTAACAGAAGACCAATTCCATCATCACGTCTGAGAGGATTCCCCAGTCCGATGACTCCAATTTTTTTCCTCATAAACAAAGAATATTATTTGAAGGAAACATCGAGATAATGAGTCGAACAAGAGATACATGGATCATAAGCTCGTACGAGCATTTCTAAGGTCAATTCAATTTCTTTCTCAGGTCGGTTGATAATCTCAGGAACAAGTTTCTCCATATCTTTTTGTATATTTGCATGGTTTTGATTCGTTGGTATAATACAGTTTGCTTTTGTGCAATATCCTTGTGAGTTGAGCGTGTAATCATGAACAAGGATCCCTCGAGGTACTTCGACGATT
>DATMWV010000155.1:0-3468 GCA_035562195.1 Thermoplasmatota archaeon | reverse complement strand
AAAATTGCGATATTAATAAGTGATAGATATGGCCAAAGCACGTGCACGCACGACATCCAGAAAAGTCAAAGATCGATGGAAAGCAAAAAACTGGTATACGATACTCGCACCATCATTATTCAACAATGTCCCTGTCGCTGAGACGCTCGCAGAGACTCCAGAAAGCCTGATTGGCAGAGTCACTGAAGTATCCCTGCAGGACATTACGAATGATTTTCGGAAATCTCATATAAAACTCCTGTTCAGCGTCGATAAGATCGAACAGAACACGGCACACACCCAATTGAAAGGTTCTCTCCTCACCTCAGATTATCTCAGACGGATGATCCGAAGGAGAAAATCCCGTGTCGATGGAGTGTTCGACGTTGAGACAAGGGACGGCGCGCTCCTGCGAGTCAAACCATTTGCGATTGCTGAGAAACGGATTCAAAGCTCACAAAAGAAACTTATCAGAAACGTCATGAAGGACGTCATCTCCAAAGAAGGAAAAGCAAAAACATTGAACTCTTTCATTAAGGATTGTCTTGATGGAAAAACCGGCAGCGAGATTTACAAGCATTGTAAGATTTACTATCCAGTGAAACGCATTGAGGTCAATAAAACAGAGATCATCCGTTTACCAACCGTGATTATCGAAGATGAAAAACCTGTTGAGAAACCAGAAGAAAAACCACAAGAACCAGCCAAAGAAGAATCAGAAGTACCAACTGAAGAAGAAATCACAGAAGGAAAAACAGAAACCGAGCCACCAGCAGAAGTAAAAGAAGGACCTGTCGAAGAAGAGCTCACTGCTGAAGATTTGGAAAAAACAGAAAAACCAAAGAAGACAAAGGCAAAGACAGCGACAAAGAAGAAAACCTCGACGAAGAAGACAGCGAAGAAAAAGAAAGAAGAAGCTCCTGAATCGTAAATTCTCCAGGAGCATACGTTTATATATTCTGTTTTCCTATTTTTATTCTATATGTTACAGAAGCAAAAAGTCCTTGCTTGTCTTCTCATATTCATCGTTTTATTTTCTGTAAATATCATTCCTATCGGGAAAAGCTGCAAAGATATCGTTATTACACCTGCAGCAACCGCTGGAGATTACAGCCTTTTTTTAAAAGTCCGAGATCCGAGCAGACCAGGGTTACAGGTTCTCTGTCGAGTCCCGAAAGGAACACAGTACACCTATCATTATCCGTGGACTGGGAGACCCTGGGATTTTATCGTGAACCATAGTTTTATCGGTGTCGCGACGCAAGGCGACACGTTTCCAAATATCGTCAAAGCAGGCATGGTGCTTACCGATGCAGGGCTTGCCTTTGGTGATGCTGATACGCTTTCAAAGTGGACAAACCCGACAAAGAACGCCTGGGATGATTTTGATTGGATTCGCTACGCCTGCCAGACTGCTGAGAACGAAGACGAAGCAATCACCTTACTGACGACTGATGCGATCGATAGGCTTCATGCGACCGGTGTTTCAGAGAACTTATTTGTCGTAGGCCCACAGAAAGCAGTTGTTATCGAAGCAGATGCGGTTCGTTATACAATACAGAACATCCCTGAGACACTTGTCATGTCAAATTATGCAAAAGACCTCTGGCGAACGCAACAAATCAGATCACTACCGATTGCATCATCATATGATGCAGAAAGAGAAACATGGGTCCGACAATACAGCATAGTCCATCTTGGGTCGCTTTGTGGAATCAGAATACTCGGAATAACACCATCCTTGATCACCATCCGAGTGTTTCCCGTATTTGCATTTAAAAATTCTGGATTTGATACGGAGGTCAACATCTCGTTAGGAGAACGTGCAACTGTTGGACCATACAGTGTGAAACTCTTAGAAATCAACGAAAACACAGCCAGATTATCATTGAGTACCGCAGAATACGCCTGGGAACAAGCAATCCAGAGTAAAATCCAACCGGTGATCGGTAATATCACTGTCCAGGATATGATATGCTGGTCGCGGTTGCATGCGACAGACCTTGATGGACTCCGCCCGATGTGTGAAGATCGATATACGTACGAAGCAGCGATGGTGTTTAAAATACCAAATGATCATGCGAACCTTCTCAGCAGTGGTTGGTTTGCCCCAAATCATGCATGCTCATCGATTTTCATTCCGATTCATATCTGTGATGACGATTTCTACAGCCCCTATGAAACAGGCGATGCCGCAGCCTTGTCCTTTGCCCTGCTTCAGAAATATGGTCATGGAAATCTCACATCGCTTTGCCAGAGTGTAGAAAATGTGTTCTTTTTTGAAAACGAGATAAACGAAGCACTCGCCCACCTCATGATCCATGCTGATCTCAACATCACATCATTCCTATCCGAGTTGGATCAGGGGATGCAAGAACAAGCGTATCTGACTGAACAACTCTGGCTATCTGCACCAAACATTTCACACGGGACTCTTAAAGATCTGTGGGTGGAGAACTATAGTAAAACACAGCAGAACATTCAAAGAGCGATATCAATGCTCAGATACATGCCTGAATCAAATACGTCTATTTTTATCTTAGAAAAGATTCATCATAGTATTTCTAATTCTCAAAATAAAATAACAGCAATAAGAGGAAAAACTTCATGATAGTAAATCTCTAGAAGAAATGAGGTGTCTTTGAATATTTTTTTATAAAAACAATAGAAGAAATTAGATGATTAAAACTTATGCTTGGTTCATGCTGAGGTTAGTGCTCTATGTTGATTTCTTTTTCCAGAACCAGATAAGTGCTAGGAGGCTGACTGTGGTGATTCCTCCGACTATGAAAAGAAATGTGAAGAAATCGGATCCTTGAGCATTCGAATCTGGGATACGTAGTTGTTCTGATGATACCGGTGTATCAATATAGACACGGACCGCGTATTCTTGAGAAAAGATACCGTTGCCATGCTCTTTATGTGGTGTAAACGTGACCCATGTTTCCCAGTGCTGATTGAAGAGATCGCTTCTTGGTGGGATAAAAAGAGAAATGGAGAATGATGCGAGAGCATAAGAATCTATGAGCTGCCAGGATGGTGTGACCTGAATCCATGAAAGGTTTTCAATGAAGGTTCGGTTTGGTCGCAGTAAGGAAGGAGGATTGGGGTGTTCGAGATACCAGGTTACGTTGATGGTGTAGTTGTTATCATTTAGGATGGTGATGTTTGTTGAGGGGTTTTCTTGGAGGAAGTTGTCGGTTATCGTGACCGTTAATTCCGCTGGTTCAACTATGACATTCGCTTGACAAGAAATAGTAAAAAATAAGACAAAGAAGAGAGGTAGGACACAGATTGTTTTGTTCATCAGGATCTCTTTGCCGTAAGCATTTACTTACATTTGTATTTTCAGGTATTTTTTTGATGGAGCGTTTCGAAGAGTTTATCGATCTCGGCATTGACATCTTCATATCTGGATTTAGAAGATGGCATCGATTGCTCTGGACGTGGTAGCTCATCGTAGTCTTTATTTTTCTTTGTCGGTATTTC
>DATMWV010000154.1:0-2268 GCA_035562195.1 Thermoplasmatota archaeon | reverse complement strand
TCTTCATTTTTTTCGCCCTGATTTCATCTCTTCATCTATTTATATAGATTTGTAAACCGTAATTCAAAAATAGATATTAAATAATTCTTACGATTATACCACAATTTACTTAGAAATTGTATATACTGAAAAAGACACGGATTTTTCATTTCTTGGTTGCTGAAAAAAACTAGGATTGTTCTACGTGCGCACCCCGAAGACAAAGAACAGAAACTTGAACCCCTGAGCTGTTTGTGTCACCGGCAAGCCTCCAGGTACCTCAACGGTAATCGTGATCTCCAAACGACCAAACCCCAGAGGGATCCTCTCTGTTATTACCGTACTCGTTGATTGCGTTGACAAGGCATTAATGGTTCCGGTCGAACGAAGATCGATTCGTTTCAGAATCCCGCCTGTAACAGAGATACTCCAATTAACTGACTTTGCGTCTTGATCACCGATGTTTTTGATATCTGCAGAAACCTTATTGATTCTCCCCCTGATGTTTTCAATCATCAACCGTGGGGCTCCTTGCAAATCAGCAGGATTTTTTGGTTCTGTCGTGCCCGGGTTTGGAGTAAATGTTGGTACATATCCCTGGAACGTGAGATATCCTAACCAATATAATCCTCCAAATAGGGATAGGATAGCAACGATGAAGACGGCAGCGATGTATCGTTTTTTCATGCTCGATAAATACTGTGCCTCCTATATTTTAATACGAAATACTCATATTTAAAGCTGTGTCTAGATTGGTTTACTCCTGATAAAACAATAAAAAAGTGCAGGGGAAGTGACTTCAACCTCAGGTTCAAATCTCACTTTTCCTCTAAAAATTCATACAAATAGAAAAATGGAACGGTCCTTAAACATTAAGAAGATATCTTAGTAGTGGGAACGCATGAGGGAATCGTTCGAACAACCATTCAAAGAATCGGTAATGTGGTGGTTCATATGGCATTATAACGGAAAGAGAACCCCAGTCGCTTTCTCGGTCATGGCTATCCATTGCTTTTGCTTTAATAGTATATGTTCTCTTTTTAGTCCAAGTGTGGTTCATTATTTGTTCCTGACCTGAAGGATACGGTCCAATCCACCCAGTGTTCGTCCCATCACCCCAGTCAACATAATAAGAGATGTTTTCGCTTTCAGAATCCGTTGCTATAAATTCGTAATTGTAAGTGATACCGGGTTTTCCTTTTAATGGACCAGTGATTAATGGGGTAGATGGTGGTTGATTCTGAACTACGGTTATCGTAAGGGGCTCTGACCAGTTGCTCTCACCCCCGGTCCCCTTCAATTTCGCTCGAATATCATAGACACCAGCATCTTCCCACGCATGGGATGCATATACAATAGAACCAGATGAATACGGACCAAGCCAGTCTGTGATGTTCCCATCATCCCAATCCCATCGGATATACAGGGATTCACCCAATGGGTCTATGATTGGGTCTGTCCAGAAACTATATTTCACATTGACATCCCCATTATATGGACCATGTATCACGGGGGGCAACGGGGCATAATTGAGTCCACCGTAGAGTTGGAATGCCATATCCCCAAACGACAGATCTGTCCAATAGGGTACTTCCAGTATAGGGAATCCTTGTACAGGGGCATGGAGTTGATCTGGATTGTTTCCATTAGTTAACCAGCACCATTGGGGCGGAATAGGTAATGTCTCTTGGATTGCTATCCAATACTTAGTATTGGCTGTGATATTGAATTGTTCAGGTAATGTGATATTGTATTCGAACCAACTATTGTAAGGTCCACAAAGAACACCAGTGACATCGGGTTTGAAATATACTGCAAGAGCAGTTGGTGTTGGGTCTTCCATTCCTGCTCCCGTAGGCATGGTTCCAGTTCCATCATCGGCATAAAAAATAATATTGAAATCAGTGGGATTCGGCCAGGGAGGATCTCCACCAATGAAACAACCCCACCAGTGAACCCCTGTCACACGATTATCATCCTCTAATATGAAATCATCAGCACATTGTGAGTTAAAAGGATATTCAATATCCAACTGTGAAGAAAAACCAATAGAATTAGAACTATACTCATAATTGTCCCAAATAATAGAATCCAACCTTGTTTGATAAGAAGGCTGAATCAGATTTTTGTCATCGGATGCTTCCACGGTGTTGAAGTTGATAGTTGGTGCTATAGTCACACCAACAAAAAGTAGAATGATTCCTATGGCTAACCATTTCCTCATCATTTTGATTTTCCTTTCTTGGATTTTATACGATAATCAATTACAATACTACTCAAGGTAAAAAA
>DATMWV010000153.1:0-3362 GCA_035562195.1 Thermoplasmatota archaeon | reverse complement strand
GTCGTTAACTGTGCGATGACCGGTATTATGAACATCATCGGGAAGATAAAAAAAGAATTAAAAGTCGCAAAAATCAAAGTAAAGACATCTGAGTTAGAAAGTCTGAAGATGATGTATCAAAGCATGAAAGGCGCCCGGAATGCTGGTACCCATGGGATCCTGGCAGCTCCGACGGTGACCGGGAGGCAATTCAACCTCTGGGGTGCTGCTGCTATTACCACAAAAGGGCAGATGATCCTTGCAGATACACTAGATCAGCTCAATAAGCAGGACATCCGGGTGGTCTATGGTGATACTGATGGGATATACATGGGTTGTTCCCGCTCGATGGGGAACCTCCCTGGGTTTTCTAAAGCATTAGGTGTCACACTTTTCCCCGAAGAAGGGAAATGGATTACAAAACCTGATGTTGCGAATGCAGCGATAAAACAATGCAACGAGAAATGGCAACAAGAGTTGAAATATCCTGATTTTGAGTTAGAAGCAGAGCAGCATGATAGCATGATTTTTATCAAGCATAAAAACTATCTTATCTTTGATGAGAAGAATGGGAAAATCGAGATGGCGACGAAAGGAAATAACTTTAAAGGATCTGATAAAGCCAACATCGCACGGAAGGTTTTAGCAGAAATCATGATGAGGGTACTTCAGGAGAACCCGTGTTGGGAAAAAGAAGAGGATGCGCGAGCTGCGGTCAAGGAGAGTATCAAGAACATCACCAGAGAAATCGTCTCCAAGCTTGATCTTGCGAGCGTTGATTTGAATGATCTGACACTTGTGCAATCGGTTCAGCCGGAGAAGCGGTATAAGTTGAACCAGGATGGCTCTTCATCGACGTTTGGAAAGCGATCTGAGGCTCTTGAGAAACTGCTCGGTCATCCGATTCGAAGCAGAGTGAAGATGAAGTTTGTGATAACAAAAAGACCACTCCCTGGTATCGCAAAACCTTCGAAAAGCGGGGTTAAACCTATCGATTACATGTATCCGGTTGACCTGGTGAAGGATCGAAAAGAAATCGATCTTGACTGGTATAAGAAGATGGTCGAGAACTATGTGCAGGGCGCATTCGGATTATCAGATATTGCCTCGACAGAACAGAAAGGGCTGGATGCTTGGATGTAGTGGTAATTCCTTTTTTTTATTTGTTCTAGTTCTGAGACCTGGTATCAGTTGTACAACAAACCCTTTAAAAGAAGAAGACAACACTACTGATTGAGGACTATGTTAATCGTCGGACAAGTATCAAGCAAAGAAGAGGCAAACGAAATCACTTTTATCGCAAAGCTTTTTATTGTTGGTCAACGGGCACGGTTCCTTGCGTCAAATCCACAAGCTGCTTGTGCAGCAGATGAAGAAGACACCGAGGACGAAGAAGAAGAGTAAGGGTTTTTTGAGGGTAACAAAGTACCTGTTATCCTTGAGTTCTTTTCATTTTCCATCTGTTTCCTGGAGTATATCATCGTAACAGAGTTGGACTAACTTGTCAATCGGTTGTGTCGCATCCAGATGGAGAAACCGTTTTCCTTTTGAAACCTTGAGATAATTCGTATGGACTTTTTCTAAAAATGCAAGTCGTTCAAAGGGGATTAATTCTGTCCGATGCTGAATGCGTGCAAGGGATATTTTTGGGTCGATCACAAACAAGAATGTTCGATCCGGCAGAAGAATTCTATCTTTTGAAAGTTCTTGGAGCCATTTCAAGGGGTTCTTCAATTCAGATTCCAGTTGAGCTGCTTGGTAAGCATAGGTCGATTCGGCGTACCGGTCGCATAAGACGATTTTTCCTTCATTTAACCTTTGCTGGATTTGTTTGCAGTGGAGGATGCGATCTGCGATAAAGGTAAACGAGGTGATAAATGGATCAGATTGCGATTTGATGCATTCTTGGACATATTTTCCCACGGTTGAGTCGGTTGGTTCATAGGTCCAGATGGTGTCGTACCCAGCAGCATGTAATTTCTCTGAGACTAACTTAGATATGGTGGATTTTCCTGAGCCGTCAATTCCTTCGAATGTCACAAATTTTTTCATGATTTCTGTTTCTCCTGTTTCCATTTATTGCTATAGTAACTGAGTGGGTGATGTATTTTTTTACAGAGTTCATCCATTTTATCGACCGGGCAAATCCCATAGGTACGCATCTTTTCGCACCCTGGGCATTTATACTCTGTCGATGACGATGCACCCGTGATATGTTCTACCTGATATCTGGTTTTATCCTCCTGGTAGTCTGGGGCGGTGCTGAAGAGCTTCAAAATGTCATTGGTGCTGAGTTTCAATGAACTTAAGAACGCGACTAAAGCAAACCTGCCCATATGTGGCACGTTTTCTCCGGACTGGATCGCTGATAAAATATCTTTCATACAAGCAGGGAGTTTCTCGATACTAACCTTGCCAACGGGTGTTGCATCTAATTTTTTCTTTTGCAAGGCAAGCATGTTCTGAAACCGCTGGATATCTGAGGAAAAGACGTCGAAGACGCTTTTGTCACATTCTCTGCTGAGGAGTTCTGTGTTGATTCGTTCTCGTAGTGCTTCTAAAAGAATTCTTGCAAGGTCTTTCTGGGTTATGCTCAGAAATCCAGCGCTGATCCCACGATTGACCATTTTCCATTCTTTGTATCTTGTTGGTGCGTTTCTGAGATAATCTTTGAAAAAGATTTTAATGATGTTTGTCTCTGGGTTATGTTGAACGGTTATTTCAAGCTCCTGGGCGACTGTGAGAAGAAAAGGGGTAGACTCGTTGAGGAGATATCTATATGCGTGAGCAGCTTCTCCCAGGGCATATCGTTTTTTAAAAAAGGAATCATCGATACAAACAGCGACCATGCGTGCTAATGGGTAGGATAAGATTTCCATGATGCAGTCGGATTCACTGGCAAGACTTCGTTTGCCTACGTCTCGGTTTTTCAAGGCATTGTCTAATCGTTCGATGCTGATAGTCCGTGCTCTTTCATAGGGGGGATCATGAAGTAATTCACCAATCGATGGTCCATTCTCTTTGATGAACTGTCTTGTGTCTTGTAAGAATGGATATTTGGCTAATGTCACTAGCTCCCGCATGACAGACACCGATATTTCTCTTCATTAAAGAATCTTCCTCTTTGTTGATATCTCTAAATTTTAAGTAGTAGTACATTGATAGGGGCTGGAACAAGACCTGGGCTCGTAGCTTAGACCGGTGGAGCGACTGGCTCATAACCAGTTGGTCGTCGGTTCAAATCCGACCGGGCCCATACCATTGATTTAATTGAACTATTGGTACTTTCAGAATCCTTAATCGAATCAATTTTTCAGAAATTGGAACATAGGTGTTTTTTATTTGTATCAAGAATCTTTATATAGAGCCACTTTATATAATGT
>DATMWV010000152.1:0-4109 GCA_035562195.1 Thermoplasmatota archaeon | reverse complement strand
ATTCTACATTATCCAAATATATACCATACCATCCAGATTGAGAAACAATATTCTCACTGACATTATTATTACGACCTAATACTATCAAGCCACCTGACTTATTATTATTTAGAATAAGATTATGAGAAATTATATTGCCTCCAAACTCACCAATTATCGCAATGCCTTGGCGATTATCTACTACAATATTGTCGGTAATTATATTATAATCTGACGAAATGTAGATCCCCGTAGATTTACAATTCCGGATAGTCAATCCAGTAACAGTAACGTTATTTGCCTCGATAGTGATACAAAAATCTGGAAATCCAGCATCTATGCCATCAATAATAGTAGTGGTTTTTTCTTCTCCAATCAAATTTATCGACTTATCAACAACAACATACTCAAAGTAGGTCCCGTTGTATACATAAACAGTATCCCCATCGGAAGAAGCATTAATCGCATCCTGAATCCGTGTATAGTTCCCAGGACCAGAACCACCGACATAATGCCTATCACCTTTTGATTTTGACTGGGATGAGTTCCCTACATCTTGTGCAGTCGTTGGTATAATGCAGGTTGCGATGAACAAGAGAACAATTAAAATAACCTGCCCTTTTTGAATCAATATCATTCCTCCATATGAAATAAAATATGCTTGGTTATTTAAATCTTTGTCAGAAGGGATAAGTATGTAGGGGAAGAGATCATGTTTACTAATCCATATAGATACTTTACTGTTCTCCACTGTACTCAGAGTCAGTACGAATGCCGTCTAATTGCTTCGGGGGTCCTGGACGAATAATATATCCTTTTCGTTTTTTTCTCCAATTCGCCCATCGAGCTAGCACTAAGGGTAAAACCAAGATGGAGGTAATAAACGCGTACGCAAGAGTGATAGCGGTGATGATACCGAACTGCTGTTCAGGAGGAATAGGAGCAAACGCAAGAACACCAAAACCAAACATGGAAGAAAGAGCAGCTATCAGGACTGCACTCCCCGTTCGTGAAATCGTCTCAGTGACTGCTTTTGTTACATCCCCTGTTTGATCTGCGACAAATCGGAATCGTTCCGTGATATAACATGCATAGTCAATACCAACTCCGATAGTAATGCTGGTGACGGTGATCGTTAAAATATTTAACGTGTACCCGATAAAATACATGCTACCCAGGACCCAAATAATAGAAATGCTGACCGGAATCATCGCAATCAACCCTAGCACAGGATTACGATAAATCAGAGACAGCATAATCGCTGCAAGAACAAAGCAGATCCCCGTAGACAGAATCTGGCTTTCAGTCATGTTCTTTAAGATCGAAAGAGTAATCAACAGAGTCCCTGTGACAATCACTGTATTATCACCATAGTCCGACAGATCATCATTTAATTCTTTTTTCAGCTGCTCAAACTGTTGGGTCATATCATCGCTTGCCGAACCAAGATCGACATAGACACGCAAAATAGTCGCGGTATATTTGGTTCCGTCTTTATGAAGCAAACCAGATACTTGCATCTCATATTCAGCACTTGCAAATAAATAATCATACATCGCGTCTACATCATCATCGGTTCTTGGAATCCCTGTTGTCTCATCAACATTGAACAACATAACAAGAGAATGGTTATTTGCCACTGCCTGCTGCAAGAGTAGTAAGATGCTTTCTGTTTTTGTACTCCCATCAGACCTACGAGCAACATACTGGTCGTCATTCATCTTCTCATGCGTGGAACGAAGACCCTGCAATGTTTGGACGCTTGCGACATTACCTTCGAGGAGAATATACTCTTGATCTTGACTTGAGAAGGGAAAATCCTCACCAATCTGAGTGAAGAGTTGGAGCGCCGGATTATCCTGAGGGATAAATTGATTCATGCTAAATCCAGATTTTAATTGGCTCACCGCAGTCCCCATAACCAGACAAATAAGTATAGTGGCGAGGAAGACTTTTTTCTCATGACGAAGCAGGATGCGTGCAACCCGGTTCATGACGAGGCTCATCGAAACGGTTTTTTCCTTGGACGTCACACGAACAGCTGGTTTTCTTCGATCGATAATGTAACGAAGAGCGACAAGCAGGGTCATAGTGATGATAAAGGTATAGGTAATCCCTAAGGCAAGAAACAGACCGAAATCTCTCACAGGAGGAAGCGTTGCGCTGAGGAAGGAAAGGAACGCGACAAATGTCGTAAACCATGCCAAAAAAATCGCAATACCAACTTCTTTTATGGAAAGGCGAATCGCTTCCGCAGGTGTCCTGCCGTTATTTATCTCTGTTCGATAGTTAAAAAGAAGGTTGACAGAGTACTCCACCCCTAAACCGATATTCAAAGGAAGAAGGGCAACTGCGATAATGTTAAAGGAGATTCCTAGCAACGCCATCGTTCCAAACAACCACACGCAAGAAAAAGCAAACACAATAATAGGCAGAAGGACATAGGAAGGTTTCCGAAACGCGATAAACAAGATACAAAGAATAATGACAAAAATTGCTGGACCGATAATGGTCATCGCTTCCATTGCAGCATCATTTATTTGAGTGGTGACAATGCCTTCCCCGGTTGCTCGTATAGAGATGCTGGTACATTGTCTATCCAACGCACTGATTTTATCAATTATGTTGGCATTGACCCTGGCTAGTTCCTCTGCATCACCACTTTGCAAATTCAGCTGAACGATACAGAGGCTCGCATGAGAAGTATTTGTCTGAAGATATTCCGCGGAGATGAACGACAAAGCGTTCACCCGCAACTCCGAAAACAACTGTGGTATCAAAGGATAGATGGACGTTGAAACACCAGTATCGGGTACTCGATCAGCTTGAGCCCAGAGTGCTTGAATGGTTGACAACGAGAACGTAGAGGGAAGTAATCCAGTCCCAGACATATCCTCTGAAAGACCTGAGAAATCATCTAAATCGATATCGAACCGTTGAAGCATCCGTGAGACAACAGAACCAAGAATCGGCCTGGATTGAAGACGCTGGAGCCGATCAAATAAATAACTCGTATTTATGACAATATGTCCACCTGGCCGATGCAGAATCGGGCTCTGATAATAACGCACCCCCGCAGAGAAATTCGTCAATTTCGTTGGAAGCTCAAATGAACCAAACTGAAGAGCAATACCATACAACCCAAGTTCTTTTCTTGAGACAATGACATTAATCCGATTTGTGGCAGGGTCAAAGGAGATATTCCCTGATTGAAGTTGAAGTGGGAAAAACATCTCTTGTCCAGGGGGTCGAAGCCACAGGTACGCTGTTTTTTTATACGAGGTCAATTCGCGATTTCTGATTTGTTGTATAAACTGTTTGATATTTCCCAGCAGTCCATTGCCTATTTCCCAGCGTGGGACTGCTGGTTCAATCCGCGCAGCAATCTGATATCCAATATCATATTCAGAGGGGAGTAACGAGTTTTTAAATTCAAGATACCATTCCATCGTACTGACTTTGGATAGTGGTGGTTTTAGATTCGCAGTAAAATCTGAAAGAGAATAGACTTCAAAGGAAAAGGTGAGTGTTTTATTGTCTTTTACAATATAACAGTTTTTTATATCAGCACTGTCCACGGACTTCCCACGAGAACGAAGGAAAGACCGCTGGTAATCAACAGGTTCATTTGGATCATCGGTTTGGAAAAGAGTCATATTCCCGGGTACCTGTTGATTGAAAAGATCATACAGAGCGGTTTTCAGTTGTTCATCACTACAGGTTTCAACCGTTTTATTAAATTCCATCTGACATATAGGGTCAAGAAAGGTGAAAATGGAAATCGTACTATTCACCTCAGGCAGAGAGGTAAGTTCTTTTTGGAGTTTGTATTGATCGCGCAGTGCTTGGACGCTTAGGATGTTATCGGTCTGTTCCTTTTGGATATAGAGAATGATTGTTTGTGAGTTCATACCGAAATAATCAGCGATACGTTCGTTTGCCTTCACCTGTTCATCGTCTGGAGCGAAATCCTCAAAATTTGTTTTAAAGGTCAGCGAGGGAATAAAAAGAGAAAAAACTATGGTGATAAGCAGGATAATACCGACTACGAGCCATGGTTTTTTTTCGATGATTCGCCCTAACTGATCTAACATGTTCTCTGCTCTTTTTTTCTTATAAAATATCCGACG
>DATMWV010000151.1:0-2058 GCA_035562195.1 Thermoplasmatota archaeon | reverse complement strand
GGGCTGAATACGTCCGTAAGAACGATTTCTTTTTGATTGCTTAATCTAAAAGAATAAAAAAAAAAAGAAAATGTGGGGGGTGTTAATACCCCATAAGCTGTCGAAGAATAGGGAAGATGTTTGGGTATCTTTCGAAGAGATGTTGCAGTAACCCGTTGAAGGAGAATTTATATTCCGTGGGTATTATTATCGAAAGATTTCCCCAGTTGCTTTCTGAATCCATCGTATCTTTTGCTTTGGCTTTGACAGCATATGTTCCTTGTTCTGCCCAGGTATGTGTGACGTGAATCTCAGTGCCAGAGACATAGGGTCCAAGCCAGGTGGATGTGGTGTTATCTCCCCAGTCTATGAAAAAATAGATGTTTTGGTCTTGAGCATCGGTGGTGAGGAGGTTGAAGAGATACGGCTTGCCAGGTTTTCCTTGGGCAGGACCTGTCATTTGAGGGATGTCTGGTGGTGTGTTATCGGTGATGGTCACTGTCAATGGCTCTGATCGTGGACTTGTTGCACCCCAGATGTCCTTTGCTTTTACCGTCACATTGTATGTTCCAAGTACTGTCCAGACGTGGGATCCTGTTCCAGTTTGTCCTGATGCATAGGGCCCAAGCCATCCGCTGGTGCTCCCGTCACCCCAATTGAACTGATAGTAGATCTGTTCACTGTCTGGTTCTGTGGTAGAACTGGTGTAGGTGTACTCAATGTTCCAGATTCCGAGTGTCGGACCAACTGGTTTTGTTGGTTGTGCTGGAGGATCACTTGTCACCTTTAGAGATAGATACGATCCAAGACCTTCAGGGTATTCCCCGTACTGAGGGCTTTCATCATCGGTATCATGTTCTACTGCATAGGCGTATGCTTCATCCAGTGTAATGATCCCGTCTTGATTGGCGTCTGCGTTAACTGGAACGCCATAGGCATCTTCCCATTTCATTGCAGCTGTCCAGTGAAACACATAGGTATCATAGACATAATCAGGAGGCATTGCCCATGAGTATTCATCATAGCGACAGGCTGAGGATGCTACAATTGGGCCTGGTTCACCGATGATGTTATCTAAAAACCCACCGGAAAAGCATGGTTCAAAGGTGCAGATTTTCTCAGCAGCAGGGACTGCTGCTAAAAGTTCTGCGAAATGTGCATCGGTAAGCTCCTCCCAGTTCCAGAGATTCTCGTATGTATCATAACCACCATTGCTGCCACCATGATCCGTAGTGAACACAAACAATTTTTCATTACCTGTGAAATTTTCAGCGAGGCTGGCAAAAACCATTTCGACATTTGATAAGACACACGAATACATAATATCGTCATCGCCATCACCGTCTAAATCTGGGTTGGAGTTCAGGCCGTTGGATTGATCCACCGCTGGGTTTGTTCCATCAGAGCAGAGAACAATGATGTTCTCATCAGCGAACTCATAGACTGTTGTTAAGGTAATGTAGATATTGGAAAGATCATTCCAATACCGGACATGATTGTTTCCTGAATCAGCTCCACCATTCATCAGTACCGCCCAGAGGCTGTCTCTCTCACTTTTATCCATGTTCGGTGTGATGTTTTCAGGCATAGCGGCTCTCCTGTTTTCTATCGCGAAGAAGAATTGCGAAAATGCAGTGTCTACCACTTGATAGTCATCAAAATTTAACGGGGAGCATTTTTCGTCAAATACGAATAGTTCTTTAGTTTGTTCTGTCAGAAACACGTATTGTACTGGATGGAACAGGTTCGCAGTAGGATAGAGATCGATATACATGACATATCCTGAGCAAGGAATCGTGTAAATTGGTCCTTTTGCTGTTGTAATTTTGTCACCCTCGGAGACTGGTCCCCAGAGATAGCAGAGGATGTTTACGTCATCACCATAAGCGAGTTGGTCAAGTATAAAATGTGCGATTTCTTCATTATCTCCTTTTGGCAATGTCGCCAAGGTCATGGTTGAACAGGTCGCTATAAGGAGAACACCAGCTATAATATAGGTATTTACGATAGATATTCCTTTATGTACTTGTTTCTTCATTTTTATAATCCCCCTAATTCTATATTAGAGAATGATCGGAC
>DATMWV010000150.1:0-4499 GCA_035562195.1 Thermoplasmatota archaeon | reverse complement strand
CCACCCGCAACTAATAATGTCATAATCGTCGCCCAATCTGTGTAACCCCAATATACTCCTTTAAACATTGCTTCATGAAGGAGAATTGGACTTTGCGAGCTATTATGTCGGACCCAGGCACCTTGTGGATAAGTATTTGGTGTTTGAATCGCATGAATCGTGATCCAATACGTTGTGTCCGCGGTGAATGTTATCGGCTCGGGGAGATCACAAGAATAGTTAGCAACCCAATACGTATTTCCGTTATCAGGGCGCGTGTAATTAAACCAAAAACTTCGAGTGATCGATGCGTCAGGTACAGTTTGGTTATAAATCTCGGTACCGGGCGTGGTTCCAGCACCGTTGTCCGTCCAGAAGACAATGTTCCAGTCCCAGTGGTAATCTTTTTGGCCTTCTGCTAATTGACACTGGAAATATCCTCCTTGCCAGGCTATACTCGTGACTGTTTGTTCTGTAGTGAGCTGAAAATCATCGGCAGGGAAGGCAGTCCCTTCAGTTCTCACCGTGGCTACTATGATTCCACCGCGTGATCCAGCCACGCCCAACACGTTATCCCAAACTAAGTCTCGATATGTTGATGTTTGGGGTTGATTTACCGATTCATGTGTGTTTGTATTTGCTACTACGACACTTGATGAAATAACCATCAGTGCCATAAGGAGCAAAACAACTGCTTGTTTTAACATATTGTTTTGGTTCATATTTTTTTGCCTCCTTCCAAATCTATATATTAATAACAACAAGACCTATAAAAATATTTCTTTCAGGGAGGCGCCTTGATTTCCTCTGCCACAAGACGCCAATAAACCTAAATAGCCCCCCTGAATATACGACAAAAAACGCAGAGGAGAAAACCACCTATGGTGACACAAGTAGTGAAGTGCCCTAACTGTAAAACCACCATGTCTATCTCTGGTGAGCCTGGAGAAAAAATCCCACTCACCTGCCCGGAGTGCAACCAAAAAGGAATGTACAGGATACCTGGACAAAAAACCAGTGGGACCCAAGAGATACATGCAGCGACTATTGAGGTCAACGGTCTGACAAAAACCTATAACCATACCCCTGCGGTCAATAACGTCTCATTTCGCGTCAATAAAGGAGAGATCTTCGGGTTTCTCGGACCAAATGGCGCAGGGAAGACTACGACTATCAAATCCATGCTTGACCTGATCCATGCGGAATCTGGGTCAATCACCATCAATGGCATTGACATGAAAACAAATGGGAAAGAAGCAAAGAAATATGTGGGGTATATGCCGGAAAAAGTCGCGTTCTATGACAATCTAACCGCTTTGCAGAACCTGTATTTCTATGCGGAGATCAAACATGCGTCTAAACAGGAATGTGCAGATCTTATCCAGGAGCTTGGTCTGGGGGACACAGGGAAAAAAAGGGTTGGGAAATTCTCAAAAGGCATGGTGCAACGCCTTGGGATGGCACGTGCGATTCTTGGCAATCCACCGATCCTTATCCTTGATGAGCCAAGCGGCGGGCTTGACCCACGCGGGGTCGTCCTTATCCGTGATAAGATCCTTGAGATGAAAAAGAAAGGAACAACGGTTTTTGTTTCATCACACATTTTAACGGAGATCCAGGAGATCTGCGATCGTGTCGGCATCATCAATAAAGGAGTCCTTGTCGCACAGGACACTGTAGAGGGACTCAGCAAGAAACTGAATCTCAGACCACACATCACCGTCAGTCTCGACAAGATGTCTGCAACGATAGAAGACTCAGTCAAAAAACTCCCTGGTGTTGATAGTGTACAGGTGAAAGGAAACAGTCTTGAGATCATCTGCGATGGGGCGATGAAAGCAAAAGTCATCCTGGCGATCACTAATGCAGGTGGCAATATTCAGAACCTGCAGACCAAAGAGCCCTCCCTTGAGGATGTCTTCATGCGGTACACGGAGGCCTAAGCATGCAAACAAACGTTGTCTTAAGTATCGCGAAAAAAGAAATCATGGATAACATCAGGAACAAATGGATCATCCTGGTCGCAGCGATGTTTGCGATTCTGACGTTGGTTGTTTCGTATTTCGGCTCGCTGGGGACCAGTGGATGGCAAGACTTAGGTCTGACGATCTCAGGGATGACCCAGTTAGGGTCTTTTCTGATCTCCATTGTTGCTTTCATGCTGGGGTATGCCACCATCATCGGTGAAATAGAGCGTGGGTCGATGAGCTCTCTGCTTTCCTTGTCTGCCAATCGTTTTGAAATCGTGGTTGGTAAATGGCTTGGGCTTGGAGCAGTACTGTGCTTTACGATCTTGGTCGGTTACGGGTTTGCTGGGATGCTGATTGCGTTGAACGTCTCGAATGTCGACATCCTTGAGTATCTAGTCTTCATCGGTCTGACGATGATTTTCGGACTGGTGTTTCTCACGGTTGCCTTGTTCTTCTCCACGGTGTTTTCAAAACGATCAACAGCACTAGGTGGTGCGATCTTCCTGTGGTTCCTGTTCAACATCATCCTGCCGATCGTCTTTGTCGGGCTGCTTGCGACCACTATTGATTTTACACAGGTCACCATGGAAACTACGCTTACGTTTCCTGATTGGTACTTCGCCCTGAACCTCTTCAATCCTATCTCGGTGTATTCCTCACTTATCACCATCGCCATCGGTCCAGTTCAATCCAGCACCGGGGCTGGTTTTATTCCGAACCCCTCGTGGTACACCACCGGTCTTTTGTTAGGTGTGTTACTTGCGTGGATCATCGTGTTTTATATCCTTTCGGTGTGGAGGTTCCAACGAAAGGACATTTGAGCCTGCATAAATCTTATAAATACCACTTTGTTTTCCTACCATCCATCAACACTGGGGAACCAGCTTATGGCAAGACACATTGAAAAGACAAATCCGGCGCTTATCACACTGATCGAGGACTTGAAAAAGTCATCGTATGAGAATAAGGCGCCCATCTGGAAAGATATCGCGGAGCGATTAGAAAAACCATTACGGAATTGGCCTGAGGTAAATCTACATCGTATCGACATGTATGTTCATGAGAAGGAAACTGCGTTAATACCGGGAAAGGTTCTTTCACCGGGGAAATTAACGAAAAAGGTTTCTATCGCAGCCTGGTCATTCTCTGAGAAGGCTCATGAGAAGATTAAGAAAGCAGGTGGCAAAGCCCTTACTATTGAAGAACTGATGAAGAATAATCCGAAAGGAAAAGACATAAGGATCATGGGATAACTATGGTGACCATCATTGACTCGGAAGGCGCGGTGCTCGGACGGTTTTGTACTGTTATAGCAAAACGTCTGCTCAACGGCGAAGAGATCGCTGTGGTGAACAGTGAGAAAGTACTGGTGTCTGGGAAGAAAGCCATGATCAAGGCGCACTATAAACATGAACGAGAGGTTGGGACCTATCGGAAAGGTCCGTTCTACCCTCGGATGCCTGATCGGATTTTAAAACGCTGTGTTCGTGGGATGATCCCGTATCAGGAGCCTCATGGCAGGGCAGCGTTTAAAAGACTGAAATGCTATATCGGGGTGCCAAAGGAGTTCAAAGGACAGACCTTTGAGAAGATCACTGCTGCTGAAAAGCATCCTGTTGATTTTATGACGTTAGATGAAATAGCACAATTTCTAGGAGCGAAAGTGTACCATGAGTAAGAAAGTCGTCAACACAACCGGGAAGCGGAAGACCTCTGTTGCGAAAGCAACGGTGATGAAAGGGGCTGGCCGCGTCCGTATTAATAACATGCCTGTTGAGTTTTATGAGCCGGCGATCGCCCGTTGGAAGATCATGGAGCCTTTGAAGCTTGCGGAGCATCATGTCAGCTCAGTCGATATCGATATCAACGTGTCTGGTGGTGGGTTCATGAGCCAGGCTAATGCAGTAAGGACTGCGATCGCGAAGGGTCTGGTGGAGTACAGCGCGGATCCTGCGTTACGTCTCACATTCCTTGGATTTGATAGAGATTTACTCGTGAGTGACTCACGGATTAAAGAAAGTAAAAAGCCTCTCGGGCGTGGTGCTCGGAAGAAGAGGCAGAAATCATACAGGTGATGAAGGGTGATTATCCCAATTCGATGTTTTACCTGCGGCAAGGTCGTTTCCTCGTTGTATGAGGAGTACAAAAAACGCTGTGAGGTGTACCAGAAAGCTGTTGCTGCTGGTGAAAAACCAAAAGAGACCCCGGAAGAGATCCTTGACAGCCTTGATGTTGAGAGGTACTGTTGTCGACGGATGATCATCTCCCAAGTCGATCTGCTGAAGGAAGCAGCGCCGTACGAATAGGTCTCTTCACCGAAAACATTCTTTTTTTTTTCTTTTTTTTAGCTTATTTTTTTGATGACGTATTTGTACAGGCTGATGATGGTCATGGTGAATAATCCTGCGAGAAACCCGATGAGTGCGTAAACTAGAGCCGTCATAGGTCTCGCCTGTTCGTCTGGGTAGAAAACGAGTGTTTTTGTATGCGGAACTGCGACATCAGAGTCGTGTTTTCATCTCTCCAACCACATAATGACATATTATATCA